>DATIKD010000226.1:0-3225 GCA_035477965.1 Dehalococcoidales bacterium
CTCCAGATCCTTCAGCCTCGCCTTTCGAGGCTTCCAGGATGACAACGAAAAAATGGCTAGATGCTTCGGCCTCGCCTTTCGAGGCTTCCAGGATGACACCTTGTTTTGACACCTTGATAATGAAAAATCAGAGTATTATCATAATAAACAGTCTTAAACCAGGCTCGTTAAGGAATTTTATTTTGGACAAGAGTGACTCCAATATCTGGATAGCTTTGATTTCAGGCCCTGTATTTGGGATACGACCCCAGAATTTTGACAAAAATGGCGTGTTCTTCCAGTTCTTTAAACCCGGTTTTTATATTTTCATCCAGCCTGTGCCCTTCAATATCCACATAAAAATTGTATTCCCAGGCTTTCTGGCGAGTAGGCCGTGACTCAATGCGGGTCAGGTTAATTTTCCGGTCAGCCAGCCCTTTTAAGGCGCTATATAGTGCTCCCGGAGTATGTTTCACCGAAAATACCAGCGAGGTTTTATCATTTCCGGACGGCGGAGCATCCTGACGGGCCAGCACAAAAAATCGGGTAAAGTTGTTGGTATTGTCTTCGATTCCGCGAGCCAGAATTTTCATTCCGTATATATCGGCCGCCCGGGCGCTGGCGATGGCAGCATAATCGAGCCGCCCGCTATCCTTAACCATCTTAACGGCACCCGCAGTATCATAAGCCGGATTAGCCTTCCATCCCATCTTGCGCAAAAAAGCTTTGCACTGGCCCAGGGCCTGAGTATGCGAAAAGACTTCCCGGATGGAATCAATAGTAGCCTCCGGACGTCCAATCAAACAGTGCACAACGCGCAATTGAGTCTCGCCGGCCACTCTCAGGCTGGAATCCAGCAGCAGGTCGTAGGTTCGCGGTACACTGCCCTCCAGGGAGTTTTCAACCGGCACCAGACCGTATTGAGCATCTCTGATTTCCACGGCCTGAAAGGCATCTTCCAGACTTTCACAGGGTTTTAGTTGAGAAAACGCTCCAAAATACTGATAAGCCGCTTCTTCGCTGTAAGCCCCCAGCTCCCCCTGAAAAGCTACGGTTATACCCTGGATTTCTTTGCTGGCGATAAAAATCCTCTGGTAAATTTTTTCAATTTCTTCGGGATTGATTTGTTCTTCTCTGGCCAGCCTGATGACGGCCTCCAGCACGGCATTTTCGCGTGCCCGATCTTCAATAGGTTTGCCCAACTCCAGCTTTTCTTTACCGATCTGCCGGCTTAACTGCATTCTCTGGGCAATTGTTTTAACTAGTCTGACATCCAGTTCATCGATTCGTTGTCGCAAATCATCCAGATTCATTTGATCACCCTCTTCAAGACTCCGGCTTTTAAAGCAAAATCGCAAAGTACCACCGCGGTAACAGCTTCAACCACCACTGCCGCCCGCGGCACAATGCAGCTATCATGCCGTCCGCGGACTACAATTTCTTCTGACTCCAGGGTTTTCAGATTGATGCTTTTCTGAGGCAAAGCAATAGAAGGCGTGGGCTTAACCGCAATGCGGGCAACCACCGGCATGCCGGTGCTGATCCCGCCCAGAATCCCTCCAGCGTGGTTAGAAGCAGTACCTATCCGGCTTCCCGCCAGAATAAAAGCATCGTTATTTTCTGAGCCTTTCTTCTCGGCTGTCTTGAACCCGTCTCCGAACTCCACCCCTTTTACCGCCGGGATAGCAAAATAAGCCCTTGCCAGTTGTCCTTCCAGACTATCAAAATAGGGTTCACCCAGCCCGGCGGGGAGGTTTAAAACCAGACATTCCACTATACCACCCAGACTGTCTCCGGCTTTAACTGCCTCATCAATCAATACCTGCATGGCTTTAGCGGCCGAAACATCAGCACACCGCAGGGGGTTGCCTTCCACATTCCGGCGAACGAGGTCCGGCTCAGTTATTTCAGATTGTATACTACCGATGCGCCGGGTATGAGACAAAATCTCCACGCCCATGTTCTTTAAAAGCTTCAAGGCCACCGCTCCGGCCATCACCAGAGCCACTGTAACCCGTCCGGAAAAAGCCCCACCGCCCCGATAGTCATTAAATCCGCCATACTTTATAAAAGCGGTATAATCGGCATGCCCGGGGCGGGGTATCAGGCGGGTTTGACGATAGGCTTCTGAGTCTGCATCCCTGTTCCTGACCATCAGCGCCAGCCCTGCTCCGGTAGTTCGCCCCTCAAAAATACCGGAAAGAATCTCGACCTCATCCGGTTCACGCCGGGCTGTCTGGCCCGCCCCCGTTCGGGGTTTGCGCCGGTCCACCGCTTTCTGAATATCTTCTCGGCTGATTTCCAGGCCGGCCGGGCAACCGTCAATCACCACACCGATACCACTGCCGTGGCTCTCTCCAAAAACTGTGATACGAAAAAATTCGCCCAGGCTATTGCTCATTCAACTCCACTCCCAGACTGCGTAAGATTGACCAGTATTCCGGAAAAGTTTTGGAGACACATTCTGCGCCCTCGATGGTGATACCGCCGGCGGCTACACCTAAGAGGCTAAAGGCCATGGCAATGCGGTGATCACCATGAGAATCCAATACTGCGGGCTGGATTTTTCCACCTTCAACGGTCATGCTGTCTTCACCCACTACGGTCCTGATGCCGCATTTAGTCAGTTCCTGGCTGACCGCATCAACCCGGTCTGATTCCTTCAAGCGGGCGCGCCGGATACCCTCCAGAAGGCTTTCCCCTTCTGATAATGCCGCCAGCACCGCCACTGTGGGGAGTAAATCGATACATTCGTTTAGATTGACTTGAATCCGTTTCAGGTTCTTCTTTTTCACCTGCACCTCATCCATGCCGACAGTGACGGCTGCGCCGGACCGTCTCAGGATTTCCACCATTTCTTTATCACCCTGCAGGCTGAAAGGATTTAGATTTTTCACTCTGGTTTGACCGCTTATGGCACCCAGAGTTAATAAATAGGAGGCGGATGACCAATCGCCTTCCACCGTATAAACGGCTGGCTGATAAACCTGGGGCTTTATCTCAAACTCCATCAATTCCTCAGAAGTCCTGACTTTAATGCCAAATCTGGAAAGACACTCCAGTGTCATGGCGACATACGGCTCAGATTCAAGCGGAGAAGTCAACCAGATATAGCTTTCTCGATCTGCCAGAGGAGCAATCAAAAGCAAAGCGGAAACAAATTGAGAACTGATGTTTCCCGGCAACTCAGTCAGTCCGCCGGAAATTCCGCAACCGGTGACTGTGACCGGTGGTGCGTCTCCCCGG
>DATIKD010000227.1:0-2963 GCA_035477965.1 Dehalococcoidales bacterium
TTTGCGGATGAATCGGCCTGTGAGTTAAACGATTTACATAAACTGCTTCAACTGGATGCGGTGGACGGATTCTTCCTTAAAGTACCCAAAGCCGGCGGCTTGCTGAAGTCCCAGAAATGGGTCAGTATCGCTCAGGGGGCTGATCTGATGGTGATGTGCGGCTGTATGATAAACAGCGGATTGGGAGCAGCGGTGGAAGCCCATTTTTTGGCTTCCAATGACTGGATGGGTCTAATTGAACAGGAGTCGATCGGGCCGCTTAATCTTTACAACCGCCTGGATACGGTTGGCCTTAAAGATGACCTGGCGGTGAATCCGGTCAGATATGAGGCCGGCTATCTTTATCCGCCGCAGAATCCCGGACTGGGTGTAGACCTGAACGAGGAGGTAATGAACAAAAACATTACCGTCGGCAAGAAACCGACTGTAATCTCACTTTAAAAAACAATAAGCAGATAAGAGGGATTCCGGGCTTTTTATTCTTCCCGGAGTCCCTCATCATTATGCCTTTAGAAAGGAACCGGTTGATTAGTCCTGAAAAGTGTATGGACCTTTCCAGAAATCGGGAAATAGATAACACGGAAGGAGAAAGTGAAAATGCCCAGAGCCAAACTGATAGACCTCCTGACTGAATCGCGGAGTTGTGTGGTGGCTCCCTGCATATATGATTGCGCTTCAGCCCGAGCAGTGGAACTGGTAGGCTTCAAAGCCGCCATGTTGAGCGGCGGGGAGCTTTCACTGGCGATGAATGGAGTTATAGATTACGGCCTGACTAATCTGACAGATATAGAATGGGCTGTCAGCCGAATCAGCCGTACCTCTCCGTTGGCTTTGGCGGCGGATATTGAAGACGGATTCGGCGGGCCGCTGGCGGTTTACCGAGCCTGCAAACGGCTGGCAGCAGCCGGCGCTCAGGCCCTTCAGCTTGAGGATTCCAATGACATGGAGGACCCTACCGGTTTGCTTCCCCGCGAAAAATATTATGCTAAAGTCAGAGCGGCGGTTGCCGCTTTGAAAGGTACCTCCTGCATTCTGATTGCTCGCACTAACGCCGATCCTGCCACGCAACTGGATGAAGGTTGTGAACGCTGTAAAAAGGCGGTTGAATTGGGCGCCGGAATGACTACGGTGGTCAAACTCAGCAATCTGCAGGATGCCAGATATGTGGCCAAAAAGGTCCCGGGCTGGAAAATGTATCCAGATGTTAAAGGCCGGAACGGCGTTCCGGAAGTGGCGGTGGAAGATATTTTTCCGCTGGGATTCAATTTTTTGACCATGCACTATCTTTTAAAAGCGGCTATGGACGGCATGCTGGAACACGGGAAACGTAATTTTGCCCAGCAGGGAGTGCTCTACACCTGTGACAAGGTGGATGCCACAGGGATTCAGGGTGACAGCGCCACACCTCTTTTTGATCCGCAAAGCTACATGGAACTGGAAGGCCGGTTCACCGGTGAAACCAAAAAATATACGATTGTAGGAAATCAGGTAGATAGCTTTCCGCCGGGTTTTGTCAGGACTCCGATAGAGGATCGTTTTTAGAGCGGGGATGGATTAAGAGAGAAAGAAATACCAAAAAGGCGGGCAGGACCGGGTTTAGTCACTGGTTGAACTGATGTCTGTGCTACGGGTGAAAAAACGGGTGGTACTGCCGGATTTAAGGTCTTTGGCAATGACAAGATGAAATTTGAAAAGATTTACTCTATGGACCTGCCTTTCTGCTATGCCGTTACCGGTATTAAAATAAACGGCAGGACTCAGTTCCTGTTTGCTTCGGATGACCGGAACCCCTGTTATTGCCTGGATATCAGGACATTTGAAAAACAGACCGTCTGGGAAGCACCCGGTGGAACTATGGCGATGGTGCCTGTACCGGAGCGGAATGGGGATTTTCTGGCGATACAGCTCTTTAACCCTGGCTTCCAGGCGCAGGAGGCTCAGGTAGTGCAGGCCCAATATCAAAATGGACGCTGGGATGTGAGAACACTTTTTAAACTCCCCTACGTTCACCGACTGGATATTCTGGAAAGGGCGGGAGTCCGTTACCTTATCGCCTGCACGGTCTGCGCATCCAAAAAATTTGAACAGGACTGGAGTTCCCCCGGAGCAATTTATGCAACTGAACTGCCGGCGGATATCAGCCGCATAGTTTCTCTGAAACAGATAGCCGGAGGAATGCACCGCAATCACGGCTTCTGGCCGTTGCGATACAATGATTTCAAGGCTGGACTAACCTCCTGCGATGAGGGAGTATTTGAAGTCCTGCCGCCGGAAAGGCTGGGTGGGGACTGGCAAGTCAGATGTATCCTGGGCCGCCCGGTTTCAGATCTGGCAATAGCCGATATTGATGGAGACGGTATTCCGGAAATGGCCGCCATAGAGCCTTTTCACGGTTCAGAGTTTAACGTTTACCGTCGAATGGAAGCGGGCTACATTCCTTTTTACCGCTACCCCCGTGAATTGCCCTTTGGCCATGCCATCTGGGGTGGCCGGCTCCGCTCACGGCCGGTTTTCATCGGGGGTTGCCGGGCGGGAAGTCAGGAACTGTTTATGTTGCGCTGGGAGAACGGTCGGATTGTTGATGAGGTCATCGACTCAGGCTGCAGTCCGGCCAATGTGGCAGTAATCAGTGGTGATGAATATGATTTGCTGGCGGTGGCCAGCCGCGAAACCGGACGGGGTGTAATATATTCAGTGCGGGATAGTTAATATCCTGAACTGCGAGGTATTAAGATGAGCGTCCAGGATTGGTTTGATATTCGGGGAAGAGCGGCATTAGTCACCGGTGCGGGCAGGGGAATAGGCCGGGTGCTGGCCCTGGCACTGGCTGAAGCAGGCTGCCGGGTGGCGCTATTAGGGCTGCACCGCGAAAAATAGGAAAGCACAGCCGGTGAGATTGAAGCCCTGGGAGGAGTCAGCCTGGTTCTGACGGCGGATGTCTCGCTTTCTGATCAGGTCAGTGC
>DATIKD010000228.1:0-2443 GCA_035477965.1 Dehalococcoidales bacterium
TACCGCCTGGTTGAAGCCAGCGGCCCGGACCACCCCCGCCATTTTGTTATTGAGGTGCTGGTTGGCGATCAGGTCCTCGGACGCGGTACCGGCTGGAGCAAAAAAGCCGCCGAAACCGCTGCCGCTCGCCACGCCCTGGAAAAAACAGGATTATAGCCGGCTCTCAGCCACCACACCAGCAGCCTGGCAGCCAGAAGGATTGTTATCGCCCAGACCTCCCGTCTTATCCTTAGCCTCGCAGTTCCTGATATCATTCATCGCCGCATAATTCCGTCATGGCTATCTTCAGGGCTTCACTTTAGCATTGATGCAATCATTTGCATAGCTTGATCCGGCGTTTCCCCTCCGAACAAAGTTGAAAATTTCGCCCTGGGTATTCATTGGTTAAGACACCCATTACAAGGCGTTTCCCATCCGAACAAAGTTGAAAATTTCGCCGCTATATTTTCACCTGGCTTCTATATTCCGCAACCCCGGGCACCGTGAGGTCGGAAAAATAGCGCAGCACCACCGTCTCTCTCTGCTGGACCGGTAATATTTCCAGAGCTTGCCGTAGACGCTGGCGCTCTTGATGACACAAGAATATAGTTTTAACTTCAGGCGGATCATCCGGTATTTCTGGAGCTTGCTCTGGAGACATAGTCATAATTTGATTCTTCCGCCGCTGCTGGTTCAATTCGGTAACTACAATGCCTGTGAGCCACGCTTTCAAGCTGCCCTTTCGATGCCAGGAGGGCAGCTTTTTCTACATCTGTATCAAGGCTACCTGCACTGCTTCCTGGGCAAGGCCTCGGTCCCGCGTCATCAGGTAAGCAGTACCTGATTATGCCCTGGAAGGCTGTTCCACGAGGGTACGAAAGGCTTCGGCATCGCCAGTCCGGCAACGGCTAACCAGGCTTCTGATTCATCCGCTTTAACACTTCCTTCCAATTTTGAGATGGCTAGCAAATAAATAAGATACAGGTTTTCGTAAAATCGTTCCATTATTTTTGATCTATTGGAAAAATCTTCGACCTGATTATTTTGCTGGAATCTTTGACAATACCAATACATAACACGTCCTGTTTCCGGATAAAAGTTCATTTTAATATTTGGATAACCAGAGGGAGAAGTGACGAAAAACTAGCTTCCATGTAGTTAATAAACAAGGTCAAATTACCTGAGCCCATTTTTGGAAGTTTCAGAATTTGGGTATTTTGCCCTAGAACTAATAACAAAATACCAGACCTACGGTTTAAGGTTAAAATAAATAATGTTAAAATACGATTATCAAAAAAAATAAACAAGAGAGGGAAATAATGTCACAATCTCAATACGGCAACTTGATTACATCACGCCTGCAGGCTCCGCCAGAAGTTATGGCTAACCTGCCGATGTATTCCAAAATTGGTAAACGGATACTGTGGATAGACAACAATGTGGTAAAAGGGTCTTTCCAGATGAATTGTTCCTGGTACCTTCATCCCACCTTGACAGGCCCACCATCTCACGCCCATGATTCAGATGAAATAATTGCTTTCTTTGGAAATAACCCGGACGACCCCTCGGATTTGGGAGGGGAAATCGAAATATGGATAGAAGACCAGGCTTTCTTCCTCACTAAATCGACTTTGTTGTTCGTACCCCGGGGGGTCGGACATTGCCCTCTTATTCTTCGTCAGGTTAACCGCCCGATCATTCACTTTACCACAGTGACGGAAGAGACCTATATCATGGGAAAAAAGGGTTGGGTTGAAAAACCGATCAATGGTTATGGAAATCATGTTATTACCACCCTCAAAATGCCTCCAGAGAAAATGGCGATCGAATCTGAATACAATAAATATGCCAGGCGAGTCCTGTGGATGGATGAAAATGTGGTGCCTGGGGCCTTCCATGTGAATGTAGCCTGGTACCTGAAAGCGGGACCGACACTGGAGAATATGCCCCATACCCATGAACAAGGAGAAATAATCGGCTTTTTGGGCAGCAACTGGGAGGATCCGGCTGACCTGGGCGGAGAGATAGAATTATGGATTGAAAACGAAAAACAGACTATCACCCGTTCGTCTATGATCTACATTCCGGCCGGACTTAAACACTGCCCACTGATCCTTCGCCGGGTTGACCGACCTATCTTCCATTATACCGTGGTGCCCAACCAGCGCTATATTAAAACTGTAATAAAGTAATAGCATTTATTAGCCCGGTTTTCCCATATTTATATCTTTTATCAACTTTTCAGAGAACCCTGTATAAAATGACAGCCTCCGTTATTAGCAGAGGCTGTCCTTTTTATTCTTTATATTTCAGACCAGGCTTTATTTATCAAGATATTTGAATAGTTGAAAACTTTGAAGTTTAGTATAATAGAAGGTAAAATTACCTTCATTGTACTATTTTTGATAATAATGAATACGCTTTGAACTTATCAAACTGAATAAAAAAGGAAAGAATATGGCTC
>DATIKD010000229.1:0-4717 GCA_035477965.1 Dehalococcoidales bacterium
CAAACCTGCAGCAATGACTATTTAGGAACACCCTCCCCGCCGGATTCTTCGCCCCGCTCAGGAGTAAAGGCGTTCTCGGGGCTCCAGAAAGACAACCACCCTGTTATGCCGGTTTTTCGTTGTCATCCTGGAAGCCTCGATTGGCGAGGCTGAAGGATCCGGAGGAGAGGTGGAATCGCCAGGATTCAGGCCTCGTAAAGACCCCCTCCTCGCCAGATTCTTCGCCCCGCTCAGGGGAAAAGGTGTTCTCGGGGCTCCAGAAAGACAACGTTGAGATGGGATTCCCTCCGTCGTTTGTCATCCTGGAAGCCTCGGATGGCGAAGCCGAAGCACCTGGAGCCTTTTTCGTTGTCATCCTGGAAGCCTCGATTGGCGAGGCTGAAGGATCAGGACGAGGGGAGGCGAACCCTGGAGTCATGGCTGTATAGGGGCACCTCCCCGCCGGATCCTTCGCCCCGATGGGTAGTAAAGGGGCATCGGGACTCCAGGATGACAACCTTATTTTCGAGAGAATGACGCCGTTGGGTTTGGATTCTTCGCCCCGTTTTCAACTTTATCCGCTATGTAATATCATGTAATCATACCGGATTTCGTCTGAGATTATGTTACTCCGGAAGGTATTTAAGCCGCAGGCCAATTAGCTTGCGATATACATTGATTAATTCTGACAAGGTTGGGAAACATTGACTGAAGCGCTTTCAATCCTGATAGCTTTACTGCTGGGGGCTATCCCCACGGCCTACCTGGCCGGCCGCTGGAGGAAAGGGGGCGATATTCGCCAGATGGGTGGTGGCAATATGGGGGCACTTAACGCCACCCGTGAACTGGGTTTAGGGGTAGGACTGGCAGTTCTTGTTATTGATGTCGGCAAAGCAGTCGCGGCAATATTCATTGCCAGGGCTCTGGAGGTCAGTTACCTGTGGGTTTACGCAGCCGGTCTGGCGGCAGTCATCGGTCACTGCTGGCCGGTATTTTTAAAATTCCGAGGTGGCAAGGGCGCCGCTTCGGGGTTGGGTGTTTCTCTGGCTTTGTCTCCACTTCCGTTTTTATGCGTTCTGCCCATCGGATTGTTGGTTATCTGGTTGACCAGCAATGTTACACTGGGTATGGCCGCCGGTTTCATCTTTCTGCCCTTTTTTCTCTGGCTGTTTGGATATCCTCTGCATCTCATCTTTTTCATCTTGGTCCTGATCATATTTTTAGGTCTAAGGTATCTTGGCACCGCCAAACGCAACCTGAATAAAAAAGGTTGGCGTGATTTTCTAATCGAAAAAAAATATACCCCCTGGCAAAGGCCCAAAAATAACTAATACGGAGGTTTTACCCATATCCCGGATTGCAGTTTTCGTAATTGATTGGATATTTAGCTTCTGGTTTCTTAAATCAACCCTGGTATTAGTACTTTATTCGTATTTAAAGAGGCCAGCTATCATCTAATCAATAGAGTTGTGGATAAAAGCTAATGTGACATGTGTCACAAATAATTTGTGAATATCCCCATAATGAGATATAATAGAGCCTAAATTCCTTTGTTTTAAAATACTCTGAAAGGAGAGAAAGCGCATGGCAGAAAAAAAAGTTGAGCCTAAAGTCAAGGGCATTGCGCAGGTGGATAAAACCGTCCTGAAGTCAACGGCACTTGGCGGCATGCACGGCGGCGGCGGCCCGGTCTTTGTGGATGTCAAAGACGGCAAAATCCTTCGTGTCAGACCTTTCCACTATGACTGGAAGTATGACATGAAAACCTTCAATCCCTGGAAATTCGAAAGAAACGGAAAAAAACTGGAACCACTCTCTAAAACCCTGATTGCTCCCTTCTCCCTCGCCTACAAAAAGAGAACCTACTCCCCCAACCGCATTAAGTATCCCCTGAAAAGAGTTGATTGGAATCCCAAAGGTGAAAGAAACACCCAAAATCGGGGTGTCAGCAAATTTGTACGCATCTCCTGGGATGAAGCCTCAACCCTCATCGCGGATGAGCTTAGAAGAATTCACAAGAAATACGGTCCGCTGGCGGTTATGCTGCAGGGCGATGGGCATGGCGAGTGCAAAACCATCAATACCCCGCACGGGCAATCCGGTCTCCTTCTGGATAAAATCGGCGGATTCACCCAGATGGTCAGACAGCCGGATAGCTGGGAAGGCTGGTATTTCGGCGCCAAGCATGTCTGGGGACAGGGTATCGTAGGTATGCTCCATCCCACGGATAACGTGGTTAAGGACATGACCGAAAACTGCGATACCGTACTTTTCTGGGGCTGCGATCCGGAAACCACTCCCTGGGGTTTCGTCGGTCAGTTCGCTTCCCGCTTGTGCTACTTCTGGAAAGATGTCGGCATCAAGCAGGTTTATATCTGTCCGGATGTTAACTACGGCTGTGCGGTGCATGCCGATAAATGGATTCCCATTTACCCCAACACCGATGCCGCCATGCAACTGGCCATCATTTACGTCTGGGTTAAAGAAGGACTCTACGACAAAAAATACATTAAAACCCATACCGTGGGTTTTGATAAAATGAAAGATTATGTCCTGGGCAAAGCCGAAGACGGAGTTGAGAAGACTCCCGCCTGGGCTTCCAAAAAATGCGGTGTCCCGGAATGGACAATTAAAGCTCTGGCCAGAGCCTGGGCCAAACAGACTGTATCCATTGCCCATTACTTTGGCGGGTCTTATATCCGCGGCCCCTATTCCCATGAGCCGGCCAGACTGGAATGCGTCCTGCTGGCTATGCAAGGGCTGGGCGGTCCCGGCAAATGGCAAACTCAGATTACCTATGGCGGAATGCCGCGCGCAGAAGGCATCAAGACCACCCGCTTCTTCAATCCGGTACTGGGCGAACGCCTGATCAAACCCACCCGCTCCACAGTTGCGGCCTGGGGTAAACAACTTATACCCAAGACACTGGTCCACAAAGCGATTGAGTGGGGCTCTCTCAGCTATCACGGCAGCGGCGCAATCGAAGCCAGTGTAGAAGATCAATTTAAACATTATACTTACCCGATTGCCAAAGAAGATGGCGGAACTGAAATCCACATGCTCTGGTGTGATAATCCCTGCCGCACCACCTGCTGGAACGGCGGAAACGAAACCATTGAAGCTTACCGCCATGAAAAGATTGAGACCATTGTGGTCCAGCATCCCTGGATGGAAAATGATACCATTTATTCCGATATTATCCTGCCGGCCAATACCATGATGGAAGTGGATGATATCGTCACTCATACCCGTCAGGGTGTGCAATTCCAGCATATCGCCATCCAGAATAAAGCCATCGAACCCATTGGCGAATCCAAGAGCGACTTCGAATGCGTCATGGAAGTAGCCAAGAAAATGGGCAAATACGAAGAAATTACCCAGGGACAGACCATTGCAGACCTGCAGAAACTGGTCTTCACCAATATGGGCTGTGATACCTTCCTGACCTGGGAAGAGTTCAAAGATAAGCAATATTTCGTATTCCCGATCGCGAAAGATTGGGAGAAAGATGTCTCCTTCTGGAGAAAATTCCATGATGATCCGGAAGCCAATCCGGCTCCCACCCCCACCGGCAAGCTGGAGATTTATTCCCAGGCTCTGGCGGACGCCTTCCCCACCGATACTGAAAGGCCGCCTTATCCGCAGTGGGTTGAGAAATCCGAGATGCACGATGAAAGACGCGGCGGCAGCCGCTCCAAGATTTTCCCGTTACTGGTGATTGCCAACCATCCCAAGTGGAGAGTTCATGCCCAGGCCGACGACATCCCCTGGACACGCGAAATCGTTACCTGCAAAGTCAAGGGCTGGGACGGCTACATGTATGAGCCGATCTGGATTCATCCTACGGATGCCGCCAAACGAGGCATCAAATTCGGTGATATCATTAAAATCTTCAATGAAAGAGGCGTGGTACTGGGTGGCGCTCTGGTCTGGGAAAGAATTATGCCCGGAGTGGCCTATATGGACCATGGTGCTCGCTGCGATGCGATTCTGCCCGGCAAGATTGACCGGGGCGGCGCCATTGATCTGATCTCACCCGATGGGATTGCATCCAAGAACTGCGTGGCTGAAGCCACCAGCGGTTTCCTGGCAGATGTTCAGAAAGTGACCCATGCTGAAATGGAAGAGTGGAAGAAGGTTTATCCCGAAGCTTTCGAGCGAGAGTATCATCCTGCTTCCGGTCTGCGCTTCAACGCCTGGGTGACTGATGGAGGAAAATAGATGAAAGTTTTTGTGCATGATGTTTCAATATGCAACGGTTGTTATAATTGCCAGATTTCCTGTAAAGATGAACATGTAGTCAACGACTGGACTCCCTACGCCAAACCCCAGCCGGAGACCGGCCAGTTCTGGCTGAAATTGACTGAAACAGTTCGAGGACAGGTTCCCAGGGTTAAAGTGGTCTATGTTCCTTACATGTGTAATCATTGCGGCCAGGCGGCCTGCATGGCGGCCTGCAAAGTGCCGGGTGCTATCTACCGCCGTGAGGATGGACTGATTATTATCGATCCTGTCAAATGCACCGGCTGCAAGAACTGCGTGGATGCCTGTGCCTATAAAGCCATCTATTTCAATGATGACCTGAATATTGCCCAGAAATGCACCGGCTGTGCTCATCTGCTGGATTCCGGCTGGAAAGAACCCCGCTGTGTGGATGCCTGTCCGACTCTGGCACTTAAATACATTGAAGAATCAGAGGCTAAAGAATACCTCAAGAAAGCCGAATACAGCCGGCCTG
>DATIKD010000230.1:0-2787 GCA_035477965.1 Dehalococcoidales bacterium
GCCGGATTCAGCATATAGACCGCTACCCACGGTGCCACTGGCCAGAGTCTCCGCTTTGATAGAATAATCTCTTTCTGAAGGTTCCTTCAGGTATTTCCCCTGGAACCAGTTAATCGCGTCCAGGTACACTGCCGAAACAAATCCCCAACCACCACTTGAGAAAATGTCCCAGTTGACTTCATTTTTGATTTCCTGATGTATCTCCACCAGGACAGTCTCGGCTTCAATCGCCGTGCGGTTCACGGTATCAATGTAAGAGGTAAGGTCCTGCAAGACCGGCTGCCCATCCAGCAAGGTCAGCAGTTCCAGATATGAGGGATGCCTCGTCCAGGCCGGCTCATAACGCAACTGCAGTTCGCCTTTGGCAAGTTGAGCGTAAAGTGTGGGAGATGCGCTGGTACCGGTGCTGTTCTCAGCCAGTTCAACCAACCAGCGGGTATTGGGCCCGGGTTCGGCCAGCGGCATGGACTTGATAAAATCCACCAGCACCCTTAAACGGGCCTGATTTTCGGGTGAAATGTGTTTGGCTCCCCGCCCGGAACCAACGGATTGAGGCAAAGACAGGCGCAGAGGCGAGGCTTTCTTTTCGGTTTCATATTGCCGGTACTCGGCATTGACCACTTCCGGTATGACTATCTCGGCGGCGGCTTGAGGCCGGCGGCCTGTTTGTCTTTTGCGGATAAAACGCATCAGGAAGAATATCCCCAATCCCAGCACCGCTGCCGCCGCTGCAACATATATAATGAACAACAGCATCGATATCCGGCCGGATACCAGTAAAAGAGGTTCGGACCAGGGTCCGACATTACCGGCGCCGTCCACTGCCTGAATTCTCCAGTGATACTGGCCGCTGGCCAAAGTTTCAGTTTTCTTCAGCGTGTATCTGGTGGCGGTCAGTCCGCTGATATTGATTTGGGGATTGGTGAAATCATTTTCGCTGTCCACCTGCAGATTGTAGGTGACACCGCTGGGATCGGTCACTTTGGTCCATTCCAGGGTGGGATTAATGTTGCCAAAAAAGCCCATGACCTCCCCATCACCCGGACGGACCGGTTGAGGCTGGGGAGGAGCAATCATTTCAATATCAAATGTGGTTTCCACGCTGTTATTGCGGCTGTCTCTCACCCGCAGGGTGTGCGAACCCCCCGATGCTTTAGGTACGATGATAGTCTGAGTAATATTGCCGGCTTCATCCGCTCTGGCCGAGGCTCCCGAAACTTCGGTATTATCAAAAAGGACTGTAATTTTGCTGCTTGCCTCAAAACCTGAACCGGTGAGGGTAATAGTTGAGCCTACTGCTCCAGAAGTTGGAGAAATAGTTGCGGCCGGGACGACGTTAAAAACAATGTTTCCGGCTGCCAGTGTACCGGATTGAGCGCCGTTCACTTGAAGGCTGCGTTGTCCGGCAGCCGCTTTGGGAATAGTAACAGTTGCCTGCCAGGAGCCGTTGGAATCAGCCGTGATTCTGGTCCCCAGGGATTTACCATCAAACAGGACGGTGATGATTTCTCCCTCGGCAAACCCCGTGCCTTTGAGGCTGACCGTGGTACCGGTCGGCCCGCTGGTAGTCTCCGGTGAAATGATATCCGGTAAAACCGTAAAATTCAAAACCGAAACTGAAGCCGCCGCAGTGGTTTTTCCTTTGGCAGTTATTCTGTGCAGGCCTCCGGTGGTGGGCGGAACGGTGAAGCGCGCAGACCAGGCGCCCGTTTCATCCGCCGCCTGGCTAACCGGAATTTCCGTTTTATCAAAAATAATCACGATGCCGGTTTCATTCCGTCCGAATCCGGCGCCGCTGACGGTAATCGATTCACCCGCTTTGGCGCTGTTTTTATTGACAGAAACGCCCGCTCCCACTCTGAAAGTGAGCTTGGGCACGGCTGTTCTGGAAGTGACCTGGCCGCGGGCGTAAATATCATGCGTGCCGCCTGAGGCAGCGGGAACCACAAACGAGCTGGCCCAGGAACCGCTGGCATCCGCCTGAACCGGCCGGCTGACATCCACGGTATTCCAGGAAACGATGATATTGGTTTCACTGGCTCTAAATCCGAAGCCGGATACAGATACGGTTTCTCCCTCCGCCCCAAAATCACGGTTGAGAGTGATATATGGGGTGACCTGGAAGGTTATTGCCGGCACAGACGCTACGGAGGTGTTATTACCGTAAGCCTGCAGCGAATAATTTCCCCCGGGCAGGACCGGAACAGTGAATGAGTTTGACCAGCTTCCGGCGGGAGTGACGGAAATGCCGGTGCTGACCACTGTATCTCCCACCCTGACCGTCACTCCGTTCTCACTGGCCGCAAAACCGGTGCCGTTGACCGTAACCGGTGTCCCCGCAATCCCGCTGGTTGGGCTGGCCGTGATGCGGGGGGTGACAGTCAGATTAGCGTTGTATGTCCCGCTGGTACTTCCCACCACTGTTATGGTTTGATTACCGGAAGGCAGGGGGGGTACGGTGAAAGTACGGGAGAAGGTGGTTGCAGTGGAACTGAGCGTAAAATCGGGTACTATTTCCGTTGCATCCAGATTTATGGATACTTTTTCCGAAGGGGTAAAATTGGTACCGTTGACGGTGACCGTGTCCCCTACCCGGGCCCGGGAAGGTGACACAGTGATGCTGGCAGTAGTCACGGTAAAGCTAACCGCCGCGGATGCCCCGCTGACGGATCCTGTGGCTATGATGTTTTTAGCCCCGGCCGTGCTGCCGGCCGGCACGGTTATGGCTGCCGCCCATACTCCGCTGGCCACGGTAACTAATAAAGGCTGGGTGACCTGCATCACGGC
>DATIKD010000231.1:0-21983 GCA_035477965.1 Dehalococcoidales bacterium
GTACCTTTGGTAATAGTTTTCACTATCTCCAATTCCATAGCTCCGTATGTAGTGGAAGGTGGAAGTTGGATGAAGATATTATTCAATCTCGGAATCATGTGTGCCATTTCAGGTGTCGCCCTGTTGTGTTTACCTTCTCTGGCAAATGTATTATTCAGTTCGGTCAGTATGTGAGGCATTATGGAAGAACAAGCACAACCCTTAACCGAGACGGAAATCAGGATAAAGGCTCTGGAAGATGAATTGCTGCCAACTAAAAATGAGTTGAAGCAAATGATGCTGGATATCAGGGCTTTACTTATGGAGGCAGCTTCTCCATTAAGAAGTCAGAATGAAACAAGGACATCTAGTCAGAATGATCGCTCCAAGAGGTAATTACAATGGCGACTGAAGATCGGGTAAAGATCCTGGAAGGCGAATTTAAACTTATAAAAAACGAGTTACGTCAGACACTGGGTAGTGTCCGTGATTTCTTGCTGGATTTGAAATTGCCTCCTATGCAGGACGAACCCGGTTTGACTAAAGAAGCTGGCAAATTAGTTGATACAGGGGCTGATATGCCCCGGCAACCGGAAAACCCGGCTCCTGGCAGCGAAAAGCATGATGAATCTGGAAATGCCGGATTTGGCGGTGATGGGATGCGTTCAAACGACCCTCTGGTTCCGGATAACGCATTTGGATCTCAGCCCGATAATAGTCAGGCAACCGGTACCGGAAAGCCGCTTGAAGAACCGTCATCTGAAGAATTGCCTCCTCTGAGTTTTGATGCAGAGGATGATAATGGTTTATCATCCGGTGACATACCAGGCTTGGTTGAACCCAAATCCAAAAAGATAGATACCGAATCAGAAGATAATGAAGAATCCGGTGATGAGGATGTTGAACCAGTCACCGAAGATAAAGCTAAACATGATAAAAATGGCGAAAGCTCCCAGGATTTAGCCAGGTTTAATGTCCCTCAGGTTAATCTGCTGGCTAATATCATTCGCTGGGTTTCCACGGCCAAAAAACAAATCGGGTCAGCGCAATTGCCGGTACTGTTGGATGTATATTCAGCTACTGGTAGCCTGAACCCTGATATAAGAGAGCTTATCCTGCATCTGGCGGAGGTAGCCACTGCTCCGGAACTGGCTGGTGATGTGCCTGAGACAGGGCAAGTTATAAGTGAGCAACTGAAGCTATGCATGGAAATAAACCGCTCATCGACCCAGTTACCCGAGGAGACAAAATTCAAAATTCAGCGCCTGCTTGAGTTAATTTTGCAGCAGTCGATGACTTATAACAAGGCCGATATCTGGAGCATGTTGCTGGTTGATTTACATGGAGTTTTAAGCGGTGGTGGGTCCTCAATTCGTCTTGTACCGGCTATGAACCTGCTTTCAACACCGCAGGATGCGGCTGATGACGTGGAAATAAATGATGAATTAACTGAGCCGGAAGTGTCCGACTCCGGTTCTGACGACGATGATGTAATTGCTTTTGAAGAACCACCTAAAAGCAAACCCAGCGGTCTAAAAGGCTCTCGCCCAGTTCGATTGCGCTTAATTATGCCGGCTGAAGGAGGCCGGGAACAAGAACTGGACCTGGGAAATATTATTATGACCAGTAGCTCCATTTCAGAGGGTGTAAATAGTATTAGAAAACCGGTTTCAAAAGGAAAGAAAGCGTGGCTGTAACAGATAAAAAAGCAGTTATTTTAACCGGTATTCGTGAAGTGGACGAAAAGCTGGGCGGCGGAATTCCGATCGGCTCCCTTGGACTGACGGAAGGGCATTCTGATTCGGGAAAGAGCGTTCTGTGCCAGCATTTAACATATGGTGCGTTGACAGTGTCAGATTTATCAGTGGCTTATTACACTACTGAAAATACAGTCAAGAGCCTGGTTAATCAGATGGCTTCACTGAATCTGGGAATCATGGACCATTTCCTGATGGACAAACTGCGCATTTTCCCGTTATCCATGAGGGGTGACGATAAGGATACTGAAGCCCGTTTTAAAGCCCTTCTTAATCATTTTGACAAGCTACCGGGTTATTACAAGTTGATCATTGTTGACTCAATAACTTTGCTGGTAGCCCACAGCGACCAGGTAGCCAATATCGATTTTTTCTCAGCCTGTAAAAACTTGTGTGATCAAGGGAGGACGATACTCCTGGTGGCACATTCTTACGCTTTTGATGAAGAAGTGCTTTCCAGAACCCGTTCTTTGTGTGACGCGCACTTCAGAATTCGCCTTGAGCAGATGGGAGACCGGTTGGTGAAAATACTGGAAGTTCTGAAAGTACGCGGAGCCGATCGTCCGACCGGTGATATTGTTACCTTTGAAGTTGAACCTAAGGTGGGAATGAGAATTATTCCCATGTCTAAAGCCAGAGTCTAGGAGAAACCGCATGGCGGGATTGCCATTTAAGTTAAAAGAATGTCAGCAAGAATGTGGGGCTGAATGCGGAACCCGTTTGACCAATTGCCATTTATATGGTCAGTTATCTCCTGATTTTCAGGAACAGTGTCAGACCAAAACTCACTTATTGCTGTATTTGCATTCCATTCCGCTGGAAGAACTGGGCATGCCGCAATTCCATATGAAAATAAACCGCGGCATGAAAAGCGTGAAAAACCGGAATTTGATATATAGAGTGGATGATGAAATATTCATTCATATTCTGGCCAATGCCGAGGACATCCGGGATTTTTATCTTCCGATAGAGCCGTGCCTTTTTGGTGGTGTGGAAAGCTTGATGGACAAGGTAGAAAAACGGCTTATCAATTATGTTGAAGAACTGGCCGGGGTGGATGATAATGTAGCCCGTTTAAAAGTAATTCTGGATATTGTCGACCGCATCGTTGTGGTCAATGACGGGACAGGAACGAAAGTCAATCCGTCAACTCTGAAAAAAAATAAAGAGGGTAAGTCTTCAGACCTGAAAGGTACCAAACCAGCCAGGGGCCGTTCACTCGTTTCTTTGTTAGACCGTAACGGTGCTGGAGGAGAAAAACTGGTTATCAGCCCCATCCAGTATTCTGCATTACGTTATGCTCTGAAAAGAAAATTGCTGGGGATGGGCGTGCTTGAACCTGTTATACGTGATACGAACATTGAAGATATTTCCTGCTCGGGCGTCGGTAATATTTTTGTGGAGCACAAAATCTTCGGTGGTTTGAGAACGGGAATAGGTTTTGAAACAGAAGTGGAACTGGATAAATATGTAATTCAACTGGCAGATGGAATTAAGCATCCGGTTACTTTTCGTAATCCGGTAGTGGATGCCACTCTGCAGGACGGTTCTCGTATTAACCTGGTTTATGGTTCGGATGTATCCAAGAGAGGCAGTAACTTTACCATTCGTAAATTTTCCGGTGTGCCTATCAGCATTCTGGAACTGGTTTCATTTGGCTCTCTTAGTTATGAAATGGCAGCTTACCTGTCCATCATGTTTCAAGAAAACATGAATTGCTTCATTTCAGGGGAAACTGCTTCAGGTAAAACTACTCTGATGAATGCTCTGACCACCTTTATCTCCCCGGAATCCAAAATTGTCAGCATCGAAGATACGCCTGAACTGCAGGTGCCGCACCCTAACTGGATTCGCGGCTGTACCCGCGAAGGCGGCAAGAATGCCGAAGCATCCGGGGTTACCATGTTTGATTTACTGAGAGCTGCCCTGCGCCAGAGACCAAACTATATAATCATCGGTGAAATCCGGGGAGCGGAGGGCGCCATTGCTTTTCAGGCTATGCAAACTGGTCACGCCTGTATGAGTACATTTCATGCTTCAACCGTTACTAAACTGATCCAGCGTCTTACGGGTAATCCAATAAATATCCCCAAATCTTATGTGGATAATCTGAATCTGGTGGTTATCGCCCAGCAGGTCCGTTTACCGAATGGGTCACTGGCCAGAAGAGTGACCAGTATTAACGAAATAGTCAGTTATGATTCGGTTAATGATGCCTTTTCATTCATGGAGGTGTTCCGCTGGAAGCCAATAGACGATAGTTTTGATGCCAGGGGCGTCAGCCAATCATATTTGCTGGAAGAAAAAGTGGCCAGCCGCAGGGGTATTCCCTATGAAAAAAGAAACCAGATTTATTCCTTGTTAAAACAAAGGGCAGAAGTATTAAGAAGAATACAAGAGCAAAAAATAACTGGTTTTTTTGAGCTGTACGCAGTCTTGTCGAAAGCTTACCGTGAAGGGTATTTCAAATAATCCACAAATATACTGGAGTTGAACTTGTTCCTGTTCAGAAAAAAGAAAGAGAATACCGAAGCCAGCACCGGAACCGAAAAAGCGCCGGTTATCACACCCGGAGTTTCACCGGAAAAAGCTGAAAATTCGCGCGTGAAAGAAAAGAGCGGAGCAAATACAGCTAAAGCGGCACCGGTCCGGGTAGTAGTGCCTGGCAGCAAAAACAAGAAAGATGCTGAAGGCAAATTGCCCGCAACTGCGACCGGTGAGACTGGTAAGTCGCAGAATCCGGATGAAATTGCTGACAGCTTATTGGTCAGGGTGGAACCTAATCCAGCCATTAGCCAGCCGGTAGATGAAAAGGTGGTAGCTGCGGTTTTGAAGGCAGACACTAAAACCATTGATACCCAGGTTACTGCGCCGACTTCGGCGGCTGGGTTGAATAGCTCTATTGCAGGTAAATCGGCGCCGGCGACGGGTAATTCGCCAGTTCCGTCACCTGTTTTGCCAGTTTCTCAAGCTGCCGCGTCATCAGTACCGGGGTTAAACGCTGTCGCAGCGGCAGGCGACAAGGAAGGGCAAACTCAAAAACAAGAAAAACCTGCGGCCCAGTCTCCTTCAGCGGCGCCGGCTGGGGTCGCTAAAACTGAGCCGTCACTCAAACCACCTGAGAGTAACGATAAAAAGCCGGCTGTGAGTGATAAAAAAGAAAACAAGGCTGAGGACAAAGGAAATACGTTCTCAAACCTATTTGGCAAAACTGAGGTTGATGAAGAAACTCCCCTTGATCGACTAATTAAGTCTTTACCGGATGTCTCGATCGAAGAAGTGGCCAGTGAAGCTGAAGAGGTAAAAAGCCTGATGGTCGAGTGGATGCAGAGTCAAAGAGCGTGACTCGAGGTTAATGATTAACAGGGTCGGAAAGATGACTAAGAACAAGACAAAACTAAAAATAGCCGGAATAGGAATTGCGGTCCTGCTGCCAACTCTGTTTGGTTTGGTTTGCGGGTTACTAAAATTAGTCCCGTTTAATTCGCTGGATAATCAAGTATACGGTGCAGAGTTATTGCCGTTGGGGCTGACACAAGTAAATGGGTTATACCTGTTAGCTATGGCACTACTTTGTTCTATGGTCATTATTATAGGCATATTGATTGGCATCGTCTTAACCAAAAGACTAGCTGCCAGAGTAACCAAATCCTGAAATAAAAAACCTGATATGGAGGCGACAAATGCAACTATCCAACGATATCTCTAAAGAAGAACTGGCGGTTTTTCTTGAAGAAACTGATGAAGAGTTAAAGCTGATTGATGAAGATTTGATTTTGATGGAAAAGTCCGGGGTAACACCCCAGATTATTCAAGAGATATTCCGGGCTGCCCATACGCTTAAAGGTTCTTCGGCCATGCTGGGATACCAGAAAATGTCCAATGTGGCTCATTCCATGGAAGCGGTGCTGGATTTGCTGCGCGGTGGCAAGCTTGAAATCAATACCGCCATTACCAACGCGCTTTTAAAAGGATTGGATTATCTTAAAATCTTGCGTGAAAGACTGGTCGATGACAATGACGGTGACGAAATTGATATTTCTGAGGTTACAGATGAACTGGCCAAAGTGGTGTCTAAAACCTCGGTTGTTGCAAATTCTTTGTCACAAAAGTCGGTAAACACCGATAGTAGTTCCGGCGGCCCCACCCATAAGCCCCAGATTAAAGGCCAAAATTCCCTGGAAGTTATCATTAGTCTAAAAGAAGACTGTGAATGGCCGGCAGTACGGCAGTTTCAACTTTATGAGGAACTCTCAAAGATGGGTCAAATCGTTAGTTGCCAACCATCCAAAGATGAAATAGAAGCCGGAAAGGCGGGTGTCCGCATGGCTGCCAACCTTATACCAGGAATGGATGTAGAAAAAATCAGGTCAGGTCTGAAATCGTTGGAAGATGTTGTCAGTATTGAAATCCGGCCAGAAAACACGATTATTAACTTTCAAGCGCAAGTTCAAGGGAAAACAGAAGCCAAAGCTCAAAAAGCGAACATCGGGGAAGGTAACTCTCCAACGGTTAATAAGTCAGTTTTAAAGTCTGAGACCGTAAGAGTAGATGTAAAACTATTGGATAACTTGATGAACCTGGTGGGAGAAATGGTAATTGACCGTAACCGTATTAAGCAAATAAGCCGCAAACTGGAAGACAAATATGAAGGAGATGAAACCGTTCAGACCTTAGGTGAGACAACAGTTCATATGGTTAAATTAGTCTCCGATCTTCAGGAAAATATACTGAGAGCCAGGATGCAGGATATTGGTACTATACTGAATGGTTTTCCCAGATTGGTTAGGGATCTGGCGCAAAAAGCCGGGAAGAAAATAGATTTCTTTATTGAAGGTCAAGAGACTGAGCTTGACAGGAGTATTATCGAACAAATCAGGGACCCGTTGCTTCACCTCTTAAGAAACGCTGTCGATCACGGCATAGAAAGCCCTGAGCGCCGGCTTCAGGCCGGGAAGGGGGAGACCGGTACCATTCGCCTGTCAGCTTTTCACGAGCAAAGCCATATTATCGTTAGTATAAGTGACGATGGCGGCGGTATTGATGCTGAAAAAGTTAAAAAAGCAGCCGTTGCAAAAGGATACATCTCAGCTGAGAGTGCTGCCAGATTATCTCAAACCGAAGCGCAGAACCTGATATTTATTAATGGTTTGAGCACTGCAAATAAAGTTACTGAGGTTTCCGGCCGTGGAGTTGGTATGGATGTAGTCAAGACCAACATTTCCAATGTGGGTGGATCGATTTCGGTGGAATCCAAAGCAGGACAGGGTACTGCTATCAAAATCAGGCTGCCTTTGACTCTCGCCACTATCGACGGAATTCTGGTGTCCTCCGGCGGGCTGATTTATGTTGTTCCCATTTCGGCCATTGTTGAAATCATCAAAGTCCAAATCGGCCAGGTCCAGGGAGTGATGGGCAAAGAAGTGATTCGTTTAAGAAATAATGTCATACCCTTAATCAGGCTGAATGAACGGTTCTCCAGCGAGTTCACCCAACCTGAACAGGTTAATGATATCAATGTAATGGTCATAAAAGTTGGAGACAAACTATCAGGATTAGTTGTAGACGGCATCCTTGAACCTCAGGAAAGCGTAGTAAAACCCCTGGGTAAGTTCATCGGTAGTTTGAAAGGTATTTCGGGCGCCACCATAATGGGTGACGGACAAGTGGCGTTAATCCTGGATACTGCCACTCTGGTAAAGGAATATTAGTTAGAGTTCATTGGAGATATTTCGGGAGGAATAATATGACGACAGGCAACAACAGCGAAAAAATCACTCTGGCGAATTGGGCCAATCTGGCCAGAGTGGGCAGTACAACTGCCGTATCCGGTCTTTCGCAAATGGTGAACCATGATTTCAAAATCACGGCCCTTAATATTGAAGAAGTTTCTTTGCGAAATGCCACCAACCTTATCGGGAAATCCGACGATAAGGTAATAGGGGTTTACCTGGTGTTTTCAGGCAACACCAGCGGCCATATTTTACTGGCGTTTAAACCTGAGACGGCTTACGATTTGGTGGATATGGCTATGGGTATCCCTTCGGGAACCACCAACAATATGGGAGAGATGGAACGTTCGGTTCTGGGAGAAATGGGAAATATTGTGGGAACTTTCTTCCTGAACGGGGTAGCGGATTGCGTTGGATTGCGCTTGATGCCCTCACCTCCGGCTGTGGTAGAAGACATGGCGGGAGCCTTAATCGATTCGGTATTAGCAGAAGCTTTTGATCAAAATGAGTCCCTGTTCGTTATCAAATTGCTTTTTTGCTGTACCGGACATGAGATAGAAGGCCGCTTTTTGGTTCTACCTTCTTTTTTAGTACGTAACGAAAATAAATGAAACATGGAATAGAAATGTTCGCTTTAGGTATTAATCAACGCATGATTAACGTTGGTCTGGGTGAAATGTCTGTTACCCGGGATACCACGGTAGTATTGAGCTGTATCGGTTTGGGTTCCTGTATCGCAGTTTGTGTTTACGATCCATTTACCAAATCCGGCGGTTTGGCTCACATGTTATTGCCGTTAGGTCGTAAAGACAACGATATTAGTTCTCCTTCAGTAAAGTATATCGATACGGGAGTACCGTTGTTCATTAATCAAGTAATAAAACAGAGTTCGGGCCGGGAGAACCTGATTGTAAAGGTAATCGGCGGTGCTACCATGCTGCAGGTACCTGGTGGCGGTCTGTTAGATATCGGACAGCGCAATATCCAGGAAATTAAAGCTGCTTTAGCCAAAGAAAAAATTCCGATTCTGGGATGGGATGTGGGTGGAACAGCCGGGCGTAGTGTTCACTTTTTTCTGGATACAGGCAGAATCATGATCAAAGCTTTAAACGGCCCGCTGACTGAGATGTAAGTTTTCAGTTAGAGAAGGAGAACTAAATGGCAAAAATATTGGTAGTAGATGACGCCGCTTTTATGAGAATGCGCTGCACCAGGTTGCTACTGGATAATGGCTATGAAACGATCGAAGCCGGAAATGGAGTAGAAGCTCTGCAGAAATACAGGCAGCATAAACCTGATGGAGTGTTATTGGATATTACTATGCCTGATATGGATGGGATTGAGACGCTTAAAAAACTGGTTGAAATAGATCCAGGGGTTAAAGTCTCTATGGTTACCGCAATGGGGCAGCAGTCTTTGGTGGTAGAAGCCTTGAAAAGTGGTGCCAGGGACTTCGTGGTGAAGCCATTTAATGCTGATCGGGTTTTAGCTGCGGTAAAAAAGATAACCGGCTGAAGTGATGAGTAAATCACTTTCGGGATGTAAATTATGGTTGATGGAATAAGAGTTTTAATAGTAGATGATTCGGCTTTCGCCAGAATGACTATTGCGCGCGAATTAAAGAGTGCAGGCGAAATTGAAGTAGTTGATTTTGCGCGTAATGGAATTGAAGCTCTGGAAAAGATCAAACAGCTTAAACCGGATGTGGTTACACTGGATGTGGAGATGCCGCAAATGGATGGGCTTGAAACGCTGAAGAGGATAATGACAGAATGTCCTACTCCGACCGTCATGTTGAGCAGTTTGACCGGCAATGGAACGGATGCCACTCTGAAAGCTTTGGAATTGGGGGCGGTAGATTTCTTTTTGAAGAATACTCTGGCCAACCCGCTCGGAAGTGAAGGGGCTGTCGATAATCTGAAGAACAAGTTGCTTACAGCGTCCAGGGTAAAAACCCCTCAGCATATTACGCCAGCGGCGCCGGCAGTCAAATCTGAAAAACCATCAAAGAAGAAATATTCCGGCAAACCTGCTGAAAATATTGTGTTGATTGGTTCATCAACCGGTGGACCTAAAGCTCTATACCAGATTGTTCCCGGCCTGCCGGAGGATATACCGGCTGCTGTGTTAATAGTCCAGCATATGCCGCCGGGTTTCACCAATTCACTCGCAGTCCGCCTGGACCAGCTTTCCAATATTTTTGTCAAGGAAGCTGAACAGGGTGAACTGATTTATGAGGGCACAGCTTACGTTGCCAAAGGTGGTTATCATATGGTGGTAGCCGAGGGTGGAATTCTGGCCCTGACACAAACCGCACCGGTTTGCGGTGTGCGCCCCTCGGTTAATGTAACCATGGAATCAGTCGTAGAGTATTTTGGCGGTTCGGTTTTAGGAGTCGTTTTAACCGGCATGGGGATAGACGGGACCGTTGGCGCTCAACTTATCAAACAGGCAGGCGGCAGAGTGCTGGTTCAGGATGAAGCCAGTTGCGTCGTTTACGGCATGCCTAAAAGTGTAGTTCAAGCGGGTTATTCGGATGGCATTATTCCGTTGACAGGAATATCGATGGCGATTATGGATAATTTACAAACCCATATCAAGGGGGCTGAACGTGAACGATCAAGAGTACATTTTACTAAAAAATAAAATCCTGAAATTAACCCGGCTGGATATTGACAGCTATAAGCAACAGCAGATGCGTAGACGGCTGGATGCCTATGTTCTAAAACAAAACACTCCTTCTGTAGCAGCATTCTGTGAGATACTGGAACGTAACCCCGAAAAACAGCGAGAAATCCTGGATTATATGGCGATTAATGTCTCAGAATTTTTTCGCGATATAATCCACTTTAATAACTTGAAAAAGACTATACTGCCTTCGCTTATGCAAAACAGCCGCAGGCTAAATATCTGGAGCGCTGCCTGTTCCAGCGGACAGGAACCCTTTACACTGGCAATAATACTGGATGAATTGAGCCCGCATATACAACACCGCATTGTGGCCACAGATATTGACGAAAGCGCCCTGAAACAGGCCAGAAATGGTGGGCCATACACAGCTTATGATGTTCGTAACGTTGAAAAATCGTTGTTGGAAAAATATTTTATTACTGATGAAAGTAACTTCTTTGTGAAAGAAAATATCCGAAACAAGATAGTATTTAAACATCACAATTTATTATGTGATCCATTTGAAAACAATTATGACCTGATTATCTGCCGCAATGTGATTATTTATTTTTCAGAAATTGTGCGTGATATTCTATATACCAAATTCTGGCGAGCATTAAAAAATACAGGGGTATTGTTTCTGGGGGGGAGTGAGGTTGTCCTTAAACCTGCTCAACAGGGTTACAGGATGCTTTCACCATCCTTTTATAAAAAAGCAGAAACAAATAACACTGCAGTTAATCCAGGGCAAGAAGTATATGAGGTGAAAAGATGAGGAGATTAGCTGTTGAAAATGCGCAACTTGGCATGATTCTGGCCAGAGCAATTTACGATGGATCCGGTAATTTGATTCTGGATACCGGAACGGTGCTGGATACAATTCATTTGCCGGTGTTGCCTCGACTGGATGTTAAAGAAATTATCATTCAGGATTCCCGCGTTGATGACGTAATTATCGTTCCATCCATTTCTGAGGAAACTGAAGCTCACGCCATACGGCTGTTGCATAAAATTATCGATTCAAATCGAGGCACTCTGGTTGAGCATATTAAGCTGGATATGGCATCAGTTGACAGAGTCATAAAAGAGATTATACAGGATTCTTACAATATCTTTTTAGGTGAAATCAATATAGAAGGTTGTATTTCTCCCGGAAATTTTGATTACATCCATCCGGTAAAAACAACCAGTCTATCTATTTTGTTGGGTAAAAAAATGGGGCTAAACAAAAACGATTTGACCCTCATGGGAATATCAGCCTTCTTAATGAATATCGGTTATATCGGTGTTTCGCAGGGCATTCTTACCAGTTTGGACCCTGAAGCCCAGTCCGCTTCGCCAGAGTTTCGGAAACATGTTGAAACCGGGGCCAGGCTGATAAAGCTGCAAAAAGATGTAGATCCCAGAATTGTAGATGCCGTTATGCAGCATCATGAACTGTGGAACGGTACCGGGTATCAAAATAAAATCAAGGGTAAACAAATCAATCTCTTTGCCAGAATTATCGCGGTTGCCAGTAATTATCATAGTCTGATATCAAATCAGAGAAACCGAAAAGCCTATACACCTCCGGAAGCCGCTGAATATATTTCCGCCTACAGCGGTGAATATTTTGATCCTGAAGTTGTGCAATGTTTCATGCGTAATGTGCCATTTTATCCCAAAGGAGTGATGGTGCGTCTTAATAACGGAGAAATAGGCGTTGTTACTGATTCAAATATCGGATACATCGGGCGGGTAAAAGTGAGGATATTTTTTAGCCGCGATATGTTGGAAGTTCCCAAACCTTATGACGTAGACTTAAGCAAACCTGAGCATCAACATTTGACGGTGGCTGAGATTCTGGGATACTAAAAAAGTTACCCAATTAATCCTGACAAATGGGAGAAGGATATGGCCGATCAATTACTTTCACAATCTGATGTGGATGCCCTGATAGCATCACTATCGCAAAATACTGGCAATAAACCTGATGCTCCTGCGAGCAAACCTGCGGCCGCCGCTTCTTCACCGGTAAAACCGCCGGCCAGCATACCGGTGTCACGTTCAACCGTTTCGCAGACTCCAGCCGTCAGCGCACCGGTTTCTCATACACCGGTTGTGCCAACTCCGCCCGCCAGCAAACCGATGCCAAGGGCTGTTTCGGTTCCAGCTAAAGCTGAAGCTAACAGGGGAAATGATAATGCGCTCGATTCCAGGGTGGGAGAAATATCGCGTCAACTGGCAGAATTGAGTGCGGCTGTTAAAAAGTTTGAGTTGATGGAAAAAAGACTTTCCGAATTGGAAGCCAAATATACCAGAGGTCCGGCGCCTGTCAAGGCCGAACAAATGGTACAGCAACTGGCTGAAGAAATGAAAAAAATTGTCAATAATTTAAAGGGCACTCCCGGCTATGGAGTACGCCACAAATTCTCTTGTGAACGATGTGATGATCACGGCCACGTAGCAGTGCAATTCCGCTGTACCAAATGTGGACATGAACGCTGGTATGGGTGGTGGCCTGACAAGAAATAACAATTTGAAACCGTATCGGAGGCGAAGATGCGATTATCAAAAAACAAAACTACAAAACCAAGGGATCTCCACTGGCTGAGAATCAGCCTGATGTTCCTGGCCTGCACTTTAGTGTATTATTTACCTGCCATTTTCGGTTTGGGCGGAGGTATTCTGGATAAGGATACCATCAATTCGCTGCATAACTTTTACGGCCTTGATTTTTTTGCAATGGCCTTTTTCATCCCGGTAGTTTATGCAGCTTATTCCATAGGAGTCGTTAGAGCCGTACTGGTTGCTCTGGCTTCAGCTCTGGTCTTCTTACCTTATTCCTTTTTTGTTACAGATCAACCGGGCACTTTTTTCCGTCCCACTTCTTTTGTACTTATCTTAAGTGCAGTTGGAGCGGTGGTAGCCATGCTGCAGAGAGGAGACGAGCAGAAAAAACGCAGCCTGGACGAGTTAAAATGCCTTTACGAAATCGGCCGGTCCACCGAGAAAAACGATTCTGTTGAAAAATATATCCACTCGGTAGTGGACATTATCAGGCTTAATTTGAGCAAGAAAGGTGAGATACAAGTCAGTATCAACCTCCGCGGACAGACATTTTTTAAAATTGAGGAACGCAAATTTATGCGTAAAATAAGTGAACCCATCTGGATTTCAGGAGAAGAAATCGGAAGGCTGGATTTAGCTTATCCCTCAGCTTATACCTGGAACAAAAAGTCTAATCATTTTGTTAAAACTTTGGCCGAGCGCATTGGCGGGGCAGTTCATGCTATTGAACTTGAGCAATCACTGAAAGCCTATTATGAGCAACTTGAAATCATGGTTGAAAGGAGAACACGTGAACTGGAGCAGGCGCAAGAAAAGCTAATACGCTCGGAGAGACTGGCGGCGGTAGGTGAACTAGCTTCCGGAGTGGGACACGAATTGCGTAACCCGTTGAATGTAATCCGGAATTGCGTCTACTTGATAAATATGCATCTGGAAGGCAAATCCACTTCTGAGATTGAAGAGACTTTAAAATTGTTGGATGTACAGGTTGATATTTCTAACAAAATTGTTAGTGATCTGTTGGATTACACTCGGGTCAAAACACCGATGCGTAACACTGTCGATTTAAATATTATTACTAAAGACAGGGTAGCCTGGGCTAACGTTCCGGAGAAGATTAGGGTCTTCTTGGAGCTATCACCGGAATCACCTCAAATCTTTGTCGATGCGGAACAGGTGGGACGGGCACTTTCTAACCTTATAAACAATGCTGTGCAATCGATTAGCGGATCCGGTGAAATTACTGTCAAAACAGAAATCAAAGACGGACAGGCAGTGGTTAAAATTTCAGACACAGGTTGTGGAATCTCAAAGGAAAACATGGCCAAACTTTTTGAACCGTTGTTTACCACCAAATCCAGAGGAGTTGGATTGGGTCTGGCTATCAGTAAACGGATGGTTGAACAAAATCATGGAGAAATAACCGTGGAAAGTGCGGTGGGGAAGGGGACGACCTTTACACTGTGGTTACCTTTAATAAATAAGGAGACGTTCCAGAATGAAGAAACAGGCCACCCTGTTAGTTGTAGATGACAACAAAGACCTGCTAAAAACGTTCACGCTTATCCTGAAGAAAAAAGGATATGTTGTGGATACGGCCGAGAACGGCATCCAGGCGCTGGAAAAATTTACCTCCAGACAATTTGACCTGGTGTTAATGGATGTAAAAATGCCGGAAATGGATGGTATAGAAGCTTTACATAAAATAAAGGAATTTAACCCCAGCGCCAGGGTTATATTGATGACGGCTTTTTGTGAAGAAAGCCAGTTTCAAAAAGTAATGGATGAAGGGGCGTGCGGTACTCTTCATAAACCTGTGAATATAGCACAATTGATGGAAATGATAGGTGAAGCTACTAAAGATCCCTCTATCCTGATCGTGGATGATGATGATGACTTCAGATTTAGTATGGCTCAGATGCTGGAGATACAAAACATTAGAACAGAAACAGCTATCAATGGAGAGGATGCGGTGCGCATTGCCCGTCAGAGATCGATAAATATGGCCTTTGTAGACATAAAAATGAAAGCTATGGATGGGTTAGAAACATCTATAAAACTTAAAGAAATCAGTCCGGATATGATCATTGTGTTGATGACTGGTTACCGCGAAGAGGCAAATCCGATTATTGAAAAAGCGAGGGATTTCGGAGTCAGAACCTGTTTATATAAACCTTTTAAGATTACTGAACTTTGCAATTTGGTTTTTCAGGCCACGTAAATCCGGAAAGGATCAATTTCTATGGAACAGACAGAAATATTAACCCGTACTCATGATCGAATCCTTTTAGTGGATGATGATGCCGTCTTTCTGAAGATTGCGGGAAATATTCTAAACGCCAAAGGCTTTTCTATCGGGTTAGCCAGGAACGCCGCCGAAGCAATCGAAGAGACCAAAAATAACCACTATAATATGGTCATCGTAGACATGGTTTTACCTGATATACCCGGTCTGGATTTGTTGACACTGATCAACCGTATCCAGCCGGATATAGTTTCAGTTGTTCTGACCGGATATTCATCAGTTGAGAGTTCGATTCAATCCATCAATATTGGTGTTTTCGCCTATCTGGAAAAGCCCATTAATCCGGATAAATTGATGGAAGTAATCCGGCGAGGATTGGAAAAATACCATCTTTTAGCGGAAAATCGCCGGCTTCTGCGGGAACTGGAACAGCGAAACCGTGACTTAAATATTTTGTTGACGGTTAGACAAGCTGCCAGTCGCGGCATGAACAATAATCAGATCGTAGGTGCGGTCATGGAAATTGTTTCCAGAACCCTGGCGGTGGACGGCTGCTATATCCATGTATCCAAAAAAGGCAAAGAGAGGACGGAAGGTCAATTTGGTTTTAACGATTCAGTTGTTGATGTAATTAAGAACACTGATCTGACAGAGGGCATATACAGGGAAGTTGTTCTAAAGTATGAAACGGTTGCAATGAATCAGATAAAAAATAGCGGTGACATAATTAACAATGTGCTGTATCAAAATGGTTACCGCTCCGCACTGGGTGTACCGGTAAGCATGTCCGGCAGCCATGAGGGTATTATGCTGGTAGCCACCCTGACCAAACACATTTTTACACCGCTGGAAGTCAACCTGTTCAAAGCGATTGGTCGCGAGACTGCCAGTGCTATGAATAATCTGGAGTTGTTTGAAGAAGCTTCCAATATTAAAGCATTACGCGAACTGGATGCTTTACGTACTGAACTGCTGGCCAACGTGTCACACGAGTTGCGCACACCATTAGCGGCTATCAAGGGTTTTGCCAGCAGTCTTCTCCAGCCGGACATTTCCTTCGATGAGCAAACCAGGTATGGATTTATTCAAACCATAGATAGCGAAGCCGATAGATTGAGTCACTTGATAGATGATTTGTTATTGATGTCACGGATTGAGGCTGGGGCCTATAAAGCCAGAAAAGAGTGGTATGAACCTAAAGAAATATTTTCCTCTATCCGTGACCGTTTGTATAATATTACTTTAAAACATCAACTCAATCTCAACATTCCGGACGAACTACCGCCAATTTTGGTAGACGGTTCCCGCGTTGGTCAGGTGATTACCAATCTGGTTGAAAACGCGGTAAAATACTCGCCTGAAGGGTCAGAGATTTTAGTTACCGCTGAAAAACAGGGAGATAGGCTGGTAGTTAATGTGCAGGATCATGGAATAGGGATCCCGGAGGAGGCCTGGACAAAGGTTTTTGAAAGGTTCTACAGGCACCCTAACGATATCAATAAAAAAGGTTTTGGATTAGGCCTGTCAATTTGCCGTGGGATTGTGGAATCACACTCAGGAAAAATCTGGGTGAAAAGCCAACCCGGGAAGGGTTCATGTTTCAGTTTCAGTTTACCTCTTGACCCAGAACCAATATCACCTTCTGAAACCAATTAAGGCTTTTAGTGTGTTTCGGGTTTTCTAGACTACGGCCTTTTTTCTTCGGATTTCTGCTCTACCGGACCGCCAGCGAAACATCTGGTCTCTTTATTCCGTTTTACCGGAGGTGGGGAATCGCGAGGCCGAGGTTTCTTTTCCTCTCCCCGATCAGGGGTAAAGGTTTTTTCAAGACTCCGGAAAGATAACCTGGGATTTGGATTCTCCTTCATGATCAGATGTAACAGCAGAACCTCACAGTTGCTGGGCTATTTTAGTACGGTTAGAACCAGGCTGCTCTTTAAATCGAATCCAAATCAGGTTAAAATGAGTTTGTAGCACCAAGGTCGAACGTGTAAGGTACTAATACCAGATTCCAGGCTGTGTGCTACATGATGTCCGGGCAATTACTTTGTGCGGCTCTGCATGCCCTGCATAGATGTGTCGGGGGAGGACGCACTTCGAAAGTGGGGGAAATATGCACATTCTTCCAGTCTCTAATTCAGAGCATTCAATAAACGGTTCGGGTTAACATAATTATGTTACCGGTAAAGGAGAAATATTAATGGAAGTCAAGGTTATTCAGCAAGATATTCTGGATTTAAGCGGAGATGCAATGGTTATGCCGTTGTTTGAAGATGCCGCTGTTATTGAGACGGTGTTTAACGATGTAGACAAAGCCCTTCAAGGCGCAATCTCTCAGCTCAAACAAAAAGGAGAAATAAAAGGTAAACATGGGGAACTAACGGTTATTTTTACACCAGGCAAGGTTTCATATACAAAAGTAGTCATTACGGGTTTAGGGAAAAAGAGTGAGATCAACCTGGAAAAGATAAGAGTAGCACTGGCTGGTACCGCCAAAGCCATGCGCCAGAAGAGCACTCAAACAATCAATTTTGCCTGTCCGGTTGGTTTGGACGGAATATCTCCAGAAGATTTGGGGCAGGCTATCGTAGAGGGAGTATGCCTGGGGACATATAACTTTCGCCGGCATCTAACCAAAGCTCCGGAAAATTCTGAGATTAAGGAATTTAACCTGGTAATCGAGCCGGATAAATCCGTATTAGGCATTGAGAAGGGTGTACAGGCCGGTAAAATCATTTCTGAAGCGGTCATCCTGGCCAGAGACCTGGCAAATGAGCCAGCCAATCATATGAATCCCTCTGAACTGGCCAAGGCGGCGGCAGAGGTAGCCGGGAAATTTGGTATTCCTATTCAAATATTTGAAAAGGAAGAAATCCAGAAACTTAAAATGGGTGGTCTACTGGGAGTATCGCAAGGTAGTATTCAGCTTCCCAGGTTCATAATTATGAACTATAAAGGCCGGGAGGCAGACACGATCGATATTGCGCTATTAGGTAAGGGGATTACGTTTGATTCAGGCGGTATTTCTTTAAAGCCTTCCGATGGCATGGGCGAAATGAAGGGCGATATGGCCGGAGGTGCAGATGTAATTGCTGCTATGGGGGCAATAGCCCAACTTAAACCCAAGTTAAATGTGCTTGCGATGGTGCCCGCCACTGAGAATATGCCCGGGGGTTCAGCCCTGAAACCTGGAGATATAATTACCATTATGAACGGGAAAACGGTAGAAATTATTTCTACTGATGCAGAAGGTCGCCTGATTTTGGCTGATGCTATATGCTATGCGCAGCAAATGGGGGCAAAGAGAATTGTTGATGTTGCCACCTTAACGGGTTCATGTCATGTAGCGTTGGGGGATGTTTGCAGCGGTACTTTCGGCAATGATCAGGAATTCATCAACCAAATAATTGAAGCCGGTCAGGAAACTGGAGAATGCCTGTGGCAGTTGCCTATGAACGAGGAGTATCGGAATCTCAACCGGAGTGATGTGGCCGATATTAAAAATACGGGTGGCCGCTATGGCGGTGCGATTGCAGCGGCCTGGTTTCTCAGGGAGTTTGTGGAAAATGTGCCCTGGATTCACCTGGATATTGCCGGTACTTCCACTTTGGATAAAGAAAGGGGATACTTGATGAAGGGTAACACCGGCGTGCCGGTACGCACTCTGATTCGTCTGGTTTTGAAACTGGCAAAAAACGTATCTTAATCGGTGGGGTTTTTCAGACAGGACATAAACGAGGAATGGCCGGCTTTGTATCAGATATTAAGAATTCTCTCATGGATTCTGGTGATACTGACTATCAGATTTGAACGAAAGGGAATCCAAAATGTGCCTTTGCACGGCTCCCTGCTGGTGGTTGCCAATCATATGAGTGTCAGTGATCCGGTACTGCTGGGAATCGGATTACGCAGGCGGATAATATTTTTAGCCAAAGAAGAACTATTCCGGAATATTTTTAGCGCGTATTTTGTCCGTCAATTTGGGGCGATACAGGTTTTTCGCGGCAGGTCCAATCGTGACGCTTTGCATAAAACAGGCCAGGTGCTGGCATCCGGCGGGGCAATCGGGATGTTTCCCGAAGGGCAAAGAAGTAAAGAAGGAAAGATGATTTCCCCCCAGTTTGGCTCGGCCTTGATAGCCTATCACAACCGGGTAGCTGTGTTACCGGTCGGAATTTCGGGAACTGAAGTTATACGAGGAATGAGTTGGATCTGGCGCCGGCCGCGAGTGGTAATCCAGATCGGAAGTCCCTTCTATCTGCCTGAGGGCGGAAAAGCCTTAAATCGAGAACAACTGGCAGAGTATTCGGACATGATTATGCACAAAATTGCTGTACTGGTACCGGAGAAATATCGTGGCCAGTATCAGACCGAGGACACCAGTAATGAAAACAAAAATAACTAAACTTAAAGAAGTGGGTTTTTGTTATGGGGTCAAGCGGGCCATTGATCTCATGACCCAAACTGCGGCTGAAAACAGGGCTGTAGACTGTTTGGGTGAATTAGTACATAATCCGCCAGTCATGCAGAAACTGCATTCCATGGGAATAAGAATTATCAAGTCAGCAGCCGAGATTGCGAGTCCTGTGGCCGCCATCAGCGCCCATGGTGTAAGTCCCCAAATTGAAGCTGAAATGCGGTCCAAACCGGTGAAGATACTGGATACAACCTGTCCATCAGTCAAGGCCGTGCAAAAAGCTGTCGCACGCCTGGTCAAAAACGGGTACTTTATCATACTTTTTGGGGATCCCAATCATGCCGAAGTCAAAGGGTTAGTCGGCTGGGCAGATAACAGAGCTATCGTGACCACAGATTCAGAAAAGGGATTTGACGATCTACCTGCGGGACGTAAATTTGGAATTGTTTCTCAAACCACCCAAGTCCCGGAAAAATATCTGGCATTCGTAAAAGATTTACTTGACAAACTGATGACAGGGAACAAAGAAATTACGATACTCGATACAGTTTGCCAGGAAGTGCGCCGCCGCCAGCAAAGCTCTAAAGAACTGGCCGGACAGTCAGACTTGATGGTGGTAGTGGGGGGCAGGAACAGTGCTAATTGCCGCAGGTTAGTTGAGATTTGCTCTCCCCTGGTTGAAACTCACGCGGTAGAGAATGCCGATGAGATAGATTCAACCTGGGTTAAAGGCAAAAGAAGTATCGGAGTCACCTCTGCCACATCTGCATCTCAGGAATCGATAGACGCCGTTATTGCCAGGCTTGAGAGTATGACTGAATGAGTTAGCTTTTTCTCAACAGCATACTGTCGTTTTGGTATGTAGTTCCTGTTGTTGTCAGGCAGTAAAAGGGAGGGCTTCCCGATTGCCTCGAAGGAAGCCCTCCCTTTTTTACTAACTCAAGACTGCTTCTTTATTGCTGCTGTTGTTATTCTGGTTTTTCTTTTTTAAGTCTAATGAACCGATGGCCGCCATTTCCTGTCTGGAAAGAACATGGTCCATATCCAGCAAGATAACCAGACGGTTGGTCAACTTAACAATTCCCAGAAGGTGCTCAAGGTGTTCATCGGCAAAGACGCTAGTGGCAGGTTCGATAGCTTCTAACGAGATGCGCAGCACTTCTGCCACGGAGTCAACAATAACTCCAACTTCGGAGCCTTTACAGGCAACCACCACTATACGGGTATCCTTATTGCGCTCAATGGTTTTAAGTTGGAACCTTTTACGCAGATCAACTATGGGTATCACTGAACCCCTCAGGTTGATAACACCTTCCACCGAAGGCGGAGTGCCCGGAACCCGCGTGATGGGTTGCATTTGTATTATTTCTTTCACCATGTTAATGTCCACGGCGTAAGATTCTTCAGCCAGAGTAAATACCACCAGTTGTTTTTCCGCAGTTGCTACTTTTTCAATCATAATAAACTCCTTGTTATAAAAACCTAATCTATTTATTTTTTATTCAAACATTTTCATTAGTTAATACAGGAACGGCATCATTAAAGAATGGTTCAACCACTTTTTCCTGGGCCGTCTCGGTATTAACTTTAAACATAGCGACGGACTGTTCGAGAGTAATAGCCATATCCTTGAGGGTTTGAGCGGAGGCGACGATTTCCTGGACCTGGGCGCTCATTTGTTCGGCGGAGGCGGAGACCTCTTCAGTAGCGGCGGAGTTTTGTTCAGCGATGCCGGCTACGGTTTCGACGGATTTGGCGACCTGAGCGGCGCTGGAAGACATTTGTATGGTAGCGGCGGAGTTTTGTTCGGAGACTGAGCCGACGGAATCGATGACCTTAACCAGGTCGTTGGTAGCGGAGTTGACCTGTTGAGTTTTCTGAGAGATAGAGTTGACCTGATCGTTGACGTCAGAAGCGGCCTTGAGGATCTGGTCGAGTGCATGGCCGGCTTCGAGAGCCATATTATAGCCCTGAGCGACGGCATTGGAGCCGGCGAGGGTGACCTGGGTAGCCTCGTTGACGCCTTTCTGGATAGAGGTGATGAGGATAGCGATTTCCTTGGTAGCGGAGGCGGATCGTTCGGCCAGTTTGCGGACCTCATCGGAGACGACGGCGAAGCCGCGGCCCTGGTCGCCGGCTCTGGCGGCCTCGATGGCGGCATTGAGAGCGAGGAGGTTAGTCTGAGCGGCGATGTCATCGATGACGGCGACGATTTTGCCGATTTCGGTGGAGCGGTTGCCGAGTTCCTCGATTTTCCGAGCGACGTCGGCGGTGGAGGCTTTAATTTTCTCCATGCCGGCGAGAGTGAGTTTAGATTTATCGGCGCCGGAGTTAGCGGAATCGGCGGCGAGTTTAGCGCCCTTAGCGGCCTGAGAGGCGTTTTGTGCGACGGTTGCCATGGTATCGGAGACCTGAGAGATAGAGAGGACAGCTTTCTGGACGGAGGAGTTCTGATCCTGAGCGCCTTTAGAAAGTTGAGAGATGACGCCTGAAAGTTGTTCGATAGATTTGGCGGTTTCCTGGGCGTTATTGGACTGTTCCTGTGCGCCGCGAGCCATTTGCTGGGCGGAGGTGGCGACCTGCTGGGTAGACTCGGAAGACTGCTTGGCAGCTATGTTCAGTTGCTCACTGGC
>DATIKD010000232.1:0-2246 GCA_035477965.1 Dehalococcoidales bacterium
GGGGCGAAGAATCTAAAACCCCAACCTGTCATTCCCTCGAAAATAAGTTACTCCGAAAATATATTATTTTCGTTCTTCGTGGTGCCCCTCGCAAGGGGCATGAAGGATTCCCTCGAAAATAAGGTTGTCATCCTGGAGTCCCGATGCTCCTTTACTACTCATCGGGGCGAAGGATCTGGAGAGGAGGGGGACCCAATTACTGGGGCTAATTTGACACGAACGCAGGAAGGGAACGGATTACCGCCCCTCGTCCGGATGCTTCGGCCTCGCCAATCGAGGCCTCCGGCCTGACTGGAAAAGAGCCGCTGGATGCCCGGCTGGGCTCCGAAAAAACTACTCCGGTTGGGTTTCATAATCTCCTGTCTTCACGGACAGAAATGTATTTAAGTGACCAGTTCATTTTTTGTCTGAAATTAACATAATGCGAAGCGCTTGACAAAAATAGTCGCAAATGATATTCTGTCAGCAAAACATAAGTTTTATCAACAGAACATAAACAAAAGGACCGCCAATCCATGGAAAACCAATATAAAGTTCCCGCGGTTGAGCAAGCCTTACGGGTGATGCTCTGTCTGGCTGAAAACGGGGTTAGTCCCAGAAGTTTAACCGAGATATGCGAAGCTGTGGATATTCACAGAAGTAAAGCTTTTTCTATACTTAATACTCTGAATGAATTTGGTTTTGTGAAAAAATACCCGAATCGAGGGGGTTATACGCTGGGCCCCGGACTGTTGACAGTGACCGGAAATTTGCTGGAGTCCTTGAGCCTGCCGCGTATAGCTGAGCCGGTATTGATTGAACTGGCGAAAACGACCCAAGCGACTGTGGCCCTGGGGGTGATTTCGGAGCAAAATACTTATGTGGTCGCCCAGTATATGGGGGCACCGGGAATGGGAGTCTCTTCACCCATCGGATACGTTACTCATATCACTTACGGCGCTCATGGAAAAGCTATTGCCGCTTTTCTGCCTGAAGCTGAACTGGAAGCACTGCTTAGGACCCAGGAGCTATATTTTTTCGGTCGTCCCGAAAAATACCAGGCTTTCAAACTCAGGGATGAGTTAGCCCAGTGCAGGCGTACCGGATATGCGCTCGAACTGGGAGATATTCAGCCGGGGATGAATGCCATTGCAACTCCAGTACTGGATCAGGATAACTATCCGGTGGGATATATCACCATTGTCGGTTTTTTCCCTGAAGAAGCAGCTTTAGAGCTGGGCCCGCTGGCAGTAGAGGCGGCGAAAGCTATCGCGCGGGAAGCCGGTCACAGAGTATTCTGGCAAAATAACGGCACTCGCAGGCCCTCGCACTAATTACCTGGTTAAGAAATGGTTTATTTACGGAACAGGCCGTGAAATATTTGATTGGAGTGTGCATGTATGGAAAAAACCAAATACGGGGATTATGTCATTCGCAAGTCAGTCACCAAGCCGGAACCCTGGCCTACTATGGAATGGATCGGAGATGCCGATTATAAATCCAATGTCACATTCATGATTACCCGGGTAATGGCTCCCTGCAAGATGGAGGAGTTTCCGCACTCGCATGACTTTGACATGTATCTGCATTTTGTTTCTTATGATTACGAACATATGAATGACCTTTTCGCCGAAATTGTAATCGGGCTGGGTGAAGAGCAGGAACTGCATACCATTACTTCTCCGGCCAGCGTCTATATACCGGCCGGAATGGTTCACTGCCCACTGATTTTCAAGCGAGTGGATAAACCGTTGATCCTGTTCCACACCAGCATCTCATCCAAATATATCAAAAAAGAAGATTCCATAATTAAGAGTTAGTACCGGATTGCAGTATTAACCTGAAAAATGTTTGATAAGGAGAAAAGGAAAAACATGACCTCACTGGCCCATAACAAAAAAGTAGTTGAGACGCTGTTCAAAACGGTCTTTCAGGATCATGATTTCAGCCGGCTGGACGAAATAATGCTGGATAATTACATCCAGCACAATGAGGATTGTGCGCAGGGGAAGGAAGGATTTAAACAGTTTTTTATCCAGATGTTCAAAGCCATGCCCGATTTCCGCTATACCAATAAAAAAATAGTAGCTGAGGGCGATATTGTGATGGCATATTCCACCACCACAGCTACCCATAAGGGAGAATGGCTGGGCAATCCCGCCACCGGCAATAAACTCAAGTTTGATGTGGTGGATATTTTTCGTATTGAGGATGGAAAAATCGCTGAACACTGGGATGTAGCGGAAACTTTAAAGCTATTCACGCAG
>DATIKD010000233.1:0-1766 GCA_035477965.1 Dehalococcoidales bacterium
CGAAGAACGTAAAGAAATTACCTTTACTCAGGCCAAGAGGATTAAACCTGATGTCCAGTTGGGTGAGTTGTTAATGGTCGAATCTACTCCTGCCAATGCCGGACGCATTGCAGCTCAAACTGCCAAACAGGTCATTTTACAGCGCCTGCACGAAGCCGAACACAGTGCCATATTTGAAGAATACGCCGGGAAATCGAATGATATCATTACCGGCATAATCCAGCGAATTGAGCCTAACAAACAGGTCTTTGTTAACCTGGGCAGGACCGAGGCGGCTTTACCTCCCACTGAACAGTCTCCCGGAGAAAGGTATCGCATCGGCCAGAGGCTCAGAGTATACGTAGTTGAAGTTGCCCGCACACCCAAAGGACCCAAAGTGATAGTATCGCGGTCTCATCCCAACCTTTTAAAAAGGCTTTTTGAACTCGAAGTTCCGGAAGTATTCAATGGAATTGTGGAAATAAAATCCATTTCTCGCGAAGCCGGATTTCGCAGTAAAGTGGCCGTAGCCGCTCGGCAGGAAGGAATTGACCCGGTGGGCTGCTGCGTGGGCTTGCGGGGTATCCGTATTCAAAATATTGTCAATGAATTGAATGGCGAAAAAATAGACGTGGTGGCGTGGAATAAAGCTGTACCGGTTTTTGTGGCCAATGCTCTTAGCCCAGCCCAGGTAATATCGGTTGAATTAAGCAATGACATAGCTACCGTCATCGTACCCGATAAACATTTGTCCCTGGCAATTGGCAAAGACGGACAAAACGCCCGCCTGGCAGCTAAATTGACCGGCTGGAGAATTGATATTAAGAGCGCCAGCGTAGCTGATGCCGAAAAGGCTGCCAAATTGCCTCCACCCGAAGAAAAAGCTGTCGTCGAACCGATTGTAACGGCCGCTTTACCGCCTGAACCTGTCGCTCTTGAACCTGTCGTGGTTCCTGAAGTCGCTGCTCCACCCGTTGAAAAACCTGAAAAGGTCCTTGAACCGGTGGCCGCAGCCCAGTTATCACCGGAATTATTTGAAGAAGAGCTGGAAGAGAAAACGGAGGTGGAACAGCAGACTGAGCTGAACGCTTCTGAAGTACAAACCGTTCTGAGCAGCACTTTTATACCTCGCCGTATTATACAGCCGCATGAAAGCGGCAAGTCTCAAATCCGGTTTGCGGAAGATATTTTTGCAGCACGGCGTGACAGACACGAAGACAAGCATCGTAAAAAGAAGAAGAAATTCAACCCGAATAAAGCCCGGGGAGACGAATCCGAAAGTGATAGCTAAAACAGGTGAAATACCGGCCAGGCACATTCCAACGAGGACCTGTATCCTGTGCCGGAAGACAGACAGCAAGCGCAGTTTAATACGCCTGGTACGGACTGCCGATAAAAGAATCGAAGTAGATTCAACCGGTAAAAAGTCAGGACGCGGCGCGTATCTGTGCCCTGACACCAAATGCTGGGAACAGGCTCTCAGGACCGGCCGGCTGGAACAAAATTTGAAAACCAGCCTTTCCCTTGAGAGCAGGGAGAAACTGGCGGTTTATGCCCAAAAACTGGAAAGTTTCAAACCATAAAAAAACACCAGCAAAGTACGAACAAGGAGTAAAGTAAAAGTGGTTAACGTAAATAAACCTGGTGAAGTGAAAGTGAGTGAACGTTCCACTACTCCGAAAGTACCCGTAGTGGAACTACCGGCATCTCTAAGCGTCAAAGAATTGGCAGGTTTACTGCATATTACAGCCATCGATGTTATCAAACAATTGATGCGCAACGGCATC
>DATIKD010000234.1:0-5439 GCA_035477965.1 Dehalococcoidales bacterium
GCCTGGGCGGTTTATGCGCTTAACCGGGTGAATACCGGCGGAAAAGAGACTCCGGAGGCAATGAACCGCTGGGGCCAGGATAAATTGAGGGCATTTAAAACCGAATTGAGGCGGTTGGGGCGAAGGAACAAAGTGAGAACCAGCCAGCTTTACCGGCCGTTTTTAGCCAATCAATTGCAGGCCGGAAACAGGGGGCCTTTATGAGGGATTATCTGCCTCACAATTTCAATGATTTGCTGTGTCTGATTCTGATCGGGCTGATCGGCTTCCTCTGGATCATGCTGGGACGGAAATGGCTGGATCTGCCGGCGGAGGTCACCGGGGCTCTGATAGTGACCTGGACCCTGCTGGTACAGCATTATTTCCGCAAGAAAAACCCCGGGCCGGAAGACCCCAAAAAGAAGTGAAACAAACAGTCAGACCTGCCGTGAGGAAACTACCGGTTTTTTCTATTGAAGTCCTGACCCTAAAGCGACAATTCGGAGGACTTTGCCCAGATACGAGGCGGGCTTTGTAGCGACAGCGTGCGATGTAGTATTATATAGACAGATATAGTCCGATTCACTCCCTTTTTCGGGAGGTAATATGGCCACTTTAAAAGAACTCAGGAAACGCAGCTATCTGACCCAGGCTGAACTGTCGAGAGCGGCCAATGTTCCGCGAGAAAGCATCAGCCGGTTCGAGAAGGGACGCAAAAAACCAGGTAAACAGACACTGGCAGCCCTGGCCAGAGCCCTCAGAGTAGCCCCTTCCCAGATTCACTTTCAGGACACTCCCAAAGCCGGTGAAAAGACCACCATCCAGAGCCGTAAAAAATCTGACCGAGAACAACTGGTCCTCTTTCGCCTGATACTGCAAAACGGCATTCGGGACCTGCTGGCAGAGGTGCCGGAAACAACCTTGCGGCGTTATTTCGGCACCAGGCGCATGGTGGATTTTATTCTGGAAACACTGAAACAGTCCGGTCCTCCTCCAGGCCGATAAACCCGCCTGGCGACTGAAGGCCGGTTTTTTTTGATCTGCCAGAGAGCTGGATAAGGGATCTTCTTGCCAGAGTTCTTCTTGCAAAAGGTGCCAACGGGTGCTCGCAATTGATAAATCTCCCTTCTTTCTTTATAATGTCCTGAATAATAATCCGTGGGCTATTTTTTCGGTCTTTATGCGCGCAGTTTAAGGTTTTCTTTAGAGCAGGGGTAAATAGGACATCCGGCCAGATACGGTCCCGCGGTTAGAGCCAAGTCATGGCCGGTACAACACATGGCTATCAGGGTAGATACAGTTCGCGGGGTTAGAGCAACCGCCAGGTGTCCTGGCTCTACCGCAAGAAGAAAAAGGAGAGAGTCAATGCAAAAACTGGAAGGCAAAACCGCTTTTATCACCGGCGGCGGAAGTGGAATCGGATTGGGGATTGCCAAAGCCTGTGTAAAATACGGGATGAAGGCAGTGATCGCAGATTCCCGCCAGAGCGCTCTGGATGAAGCGGTGTCCGGATTCAGGTCACGGGGCCTGCCGGTCCATCCAATTCGCCTGGACGTAACCGACCGCGAAGCGTACGCCCGAGCGGCCGCTGAAGCCGAAGCGGTATTCGGCAATATCCATCTTTTGGTGAATAATGCCGGAGTGGGCTCGGGAGCCGGAGCGGTGGACAAATTGACTTATAAGGACTGGGATTACAGCCTGGGAGTGAATGTGGGGGGAGTGATTAACGGGCTGGTGACAGTATTGCCCCGCATCCTGAAACACGGTGAAGGCGGACACGTGGTGACTACTTCCTCCACCAACGGTATTGCTGCCGCCGGAGGTATGATTATTTACTGCACTACCAAATTCGCAGTGACGGGCATGATGGAAGCCCTGGCTACCGAGCTGCAGGACCGGGGAGTGGGAGTATCCGTGCTGGTGCCCGGGCCGGTGGTGACTGATCTGGGCAAATCTTCGTTTGAAAACCGTCCAGTACATCTCAGGAATGAGGGAGAAAGCTGGCCGCCCAAAATGCCTCCGCCGCCCAAAGGCAGCGCTCCTCGCCGGCCGTTCAGTGAGTTAAAAGAGGTTTTGATGGACCCTCTGGAAGTGGGCGAAAGGGTGATCAGAGGAATCCGCAATAATGATCTCTTCATTATCACCCATCCGGAATTTAAAGCCGCCTTTAAAACGCGTCATGATGCCATCCTGCGCGCCTGCCCGGACGAACCCCGAAATGAAAAGCGCTGGGAAGTGGTCAAAAACTTCGGCACCGTGATTTATAACGATATTTATGATAAACAAAAACAGGTGGGACCGCCGGAGTGGTAGAATCTGCCCTGATAGCCGCTGGGGAACGGGCCCGTTTTGGTGTAAAACCTCCTCAGTCTGTCAGACCTGAGCTTCCCACTCCTTTCGGTCTGAAGCTCCGGCACAGCATCCGGTCTCTTTTCTGTTGTTAGGCTGGTTATATCGTTGTCATCCTGGAAGCCCTTTTCCTGTCATCCTGGAAGCCTCGAAAGGCGAGGCTGAAGGATCTGGATTTCCTCCGTCATTGTCATCCTGGAAGCCTCGAATGGCGAGGCTGAAGGATCTGGACGAGGGGTGGCAAACCCTCGTTTCCGGCGCTTTATTACCCCATCCCCTCCGGATTCTTCGCCCCGCTCAGGAGTATAGGCGTTCTCGGGACTCAAGAATGACAACCGCCCTGTCATCCTGGAAGCCTCGAATGGCGAGGCTGAAGGATCCGGCGGCGGGGGCAGCCTTGAGTCTTCCCCCTGCAATCCCCGCAAGGATGTCAGGTATTCCGCCCGTTTTGGTGCAAAACCTCAGTCCGGACTTGGCCTCACAGGCGGCCTTTCCGGACTGGCAACCTTTCCCTCCTCCTGTTAAAATAAATTATGCCCCCTTTGAAGATATCTGATTTTGATTATTTACTGCCTCAGGAACTTATTGCTCAGACTCCCATTGAACCGCGCGATCACTCACGGCTGCTGGTGGTGGATCGCGGGACCGGTGCGCTGAGCCACCGGCGCTTTTTCAATCTGCCCGAATACTTGCAGGCCGGAGACGTTTTGATATTCAATAACAGCCGGGTCATTCGCGCTCGCCTGCATGCCATCCGCCGGGATAATTCCCAGCGTATAGAAATATTGCTCCTGCGCCGCCTGGAGCGTAACCTCTGGGAGGCGCTCATCGGCTCAAAGAAAAAAGTCCTGACCGGAATGCAAGCCGTCATGGAGGGCTTCCCTCAGGTCACTGCCGAAGTGACGGAAATAAAAGATGCCGGCGTGCGGGTGGTGCGTTTTTCAGATGAAACTGTCTTGCCTCAAATTGGAGAAGTGCCCCTCCCGCCTTATATCCATGCCCCCTTGACCGATCCGGAGCGCTACCAGACCGTTTATGCGGAAAAAGAAGGCAGTGTGGCCGCCCCGACGGCCGGGCTGCATTTCACCCCGGAACTACTGGAGAAAATCAAAAATAAAGGTGTGCACTGCCTGTTCGTCACATTACATGTGGGATTGAATACCTTCCGCCCTGTGCAGACGGAAGAAATCAAAGAACACCCCATTTTCCCTGAATACGGACTCATTCCTCAAGCCGCCGCCGACCAGATTAATCTAGCCAAGGCTGAAGGCCGCCGCGTGATATGTGTGGGGACCACCTCCGTCCGGCTGGTGGAATCTGCCGCTCATGCCTCAGAAAATGCGACCATTCAGGCCTGGGACGGCTGGGTCAATGACTTCATCGCCCCGGGTTACCAGTTCAAGGTGATGGATGCCCTCATCACCAACTTCCATCTCCCTAAATCCACCCTGATGATGCTGGTTTCTGCCCTGACCGGGCGGGAATTGCTGTTCAAGGCCTACCACGCCGCCATTGCCGAAAAGTACCGATTCTACAGCTTCGGCGATGCCATGCTGATATTGTAACCCGAAACCTTCCAGAAAACTGCAGTTTTGGTTCCCCATTTTATGAGGTAAACTGTAAATCACAGGGCGTATAGACTTTGAAACCAGTCAGGCTATCCATCCGGCTTATGGCTGGAAAGTAACTTTATTAAGAATTTACTCTACATCCTAAAGGGCTTTCTTTAAGGCTTCAATTTTAACCAAAATTGTGGTTTGGTTTTACTCATGTCCAAAACTGAGTTCCCTAACAATTCTGGGTTAAGACTGATTATTATGGTTATACCCTGATTTTTCATCATCACGGCGTGAAATCAAGGTGTCATGCGGGAAACCCCCAAAGGCGAGGCCGAAGCATCTTGAGTAGGGGTACAATCCCTATTTCCTCCATTGAAAGATTTTTTTAATCCCGTTATAATTTTTTTACAAAGTTGCCAATCATTCTGTACATAATTTGCCTCGCAAAATAATAAGGGACGCCTCGACAGTCCAGGATCTTATCAACGAATAAATTTGGGTTACGGTCACCAGGAAATGCAAGCTGCCGTCGGTTCAGAACCTGGCTCATTGGGCGCAGTGGAGATTAATGTAGAGCAAGAAGGAGGCCTGAAATATATGGGGCAATATGATAAATATTGGAAACTGCTAAGCCTGGAAAATTTTGATACTATTTCCTTTGAAGACGTAACCAAGTGCGCAAAAGTCCTCGCTCAATTAGTACCCCAAGCTTATCGAGCAGGTAAGATGGTTTCAGACCTGGGAGAAGTGTGGGCATGTACCATTCTACAAATGAAGCGGATGCCACGGGGACACACCGGCTATGATGCCATAGATGAAAAAGGTATAGTGGATGAGAAAAGACTCAAATACCAGATAAAAACCCGGTCGCCCCAAACAGGGGACAAGGTGAACGAAGCGGGGACAGTCGGCCAATTTACTAATCTCGGTTTTGATGCAGCGCTACTAGTCCTCTTAGACAGCAGCCTCCAGCCTTATGAACTCTGTGTGGTGGAACGACAAGTTTTGGAAGGCCAGCTTCGCCCGGGAAGGAACGACATAACCATAGCCAAGTTTTTGGCGTTGGGCACAAGCCTTCCACGTTAAGCTGGAATTGGAAACAAAAAAGGGGGATAGTCCCAGGTCATCCCTGGGAGTATCCCCTGAAAATGGGCACAAAAAACGTACAAAAAGGGGCTTTTATTCCCCTTCGAGTGCGTTTGTTTTGTGAGTTCAAGCGTTCAGTTCAGGCTTCAGGCTACGGCAACTGGTTCTTTAGCCTTGCGTTTCGCTTTGTGCTTCGGCTTTTCGGCTTTAGTTATTGCTTTAGCCCAAGTTCCGCAGTTATGAGCCTGTGATCACGTTTCTCAGGCTCAATGTTTACACTATAAAATGTAAGCTTTCATATATTGTGGCCAGTGCAATAATGTGTCTATCTGGAGTCCCGAGAATGCCTTTTACACATGTCGGGGTGAAGAATCCCATCCCAATGTTGTCATTCTCGAGCCCCGAACACGCCTTTACTCCTGATCGGGGCGAAGAATCCGGAGGGGACGGGGCATTTGAGAGCCAG
>DATIKD010000235.1:0-3179 GCA_035477965.1 Dehalococcoidales bacterium
TGAAGCGTTTTTTTCCCGACCAGTCCTCCGTCAGCAAAGAGCCGGAAAAAATATTGGGAGATCGTGAACTGGAAGTCTTACGGTTGGCCGGAAAAGCTTATAGCAATCAGGCCATCGCAGATAAACTGGGACTCAGCTTGCACACGGTTGAAGCGCATATGCGGCATATTTTCACCAAACTGAAAGTAGGTTCCCGCACCGAAGCGGTTTTAAAAGCCATCAAACAAGGCTGGATGACTGTAGAAGACTCAAAATAATACGCCAGGACCGTTTAATGGACTGTTTTTACTCTGGCAACCTGCTCTCTGTTAACACCGCCTTCAATTTTTCCTTCTTTTTACTCACAAATTCTGGCCAAACCACCGGATTCCTGTTTTTCTCGAAACCAATTACTAAGAAACCATTATTAAACTTGACATACTAACGGTTATAACCTATTATTAACGTTGATTTATGCTTTTTGTCACACTTTTCAGAAAAGTACAACCGGTAATTTAAATGAGTTTTTTGAGTTAAAGAATAACGTTAATATAAATTCGGAGGTGATGATCACTGGAAAGATACATTACAGTTTTAAGTCTGCTTATTACTAAAAGGTTATCAGGAGGAAATTGTTATGTCCCATGGACCGTCAACTGAATGGAAAACTGAAAAATCAGAGGGCTATAAATCTAAATTGGGTCTGATTATGTTCGCTTTTTATGCACCGTTATACCTTTTATTCGTCTTGATATGTGTGATCTTTCCCAAGACGATGGGCATCGATATCGGCCCTCTTAACCTGGCCATTGTTTTTGGATTTGGACTTATCGTTATAGCCATAATATTGGCTTTAGTCTATAACATGATGTGTTCCAAGCGTGAAAAACTAGACCATATTGTTGAACACAAAGAAGGGGGCACTAATAAATGACTTATACTGCTGAACCCCTGGCAATTGTAATTTTCCTCATATTCGTGGGGGCAGTGTTGTTTCTTTCCTGGTTTTTCGCCCGGAAGTCGAAATCAGCCACTGGCTATTTTGCGGCGGGGGGAAAAATTCACTGGGGAGTTAACGGAATAGCCTTTGCGGGAGATTATCTTTCGGCCGCTTCATTCCTGGGTATTGCCGGAATGATTGCCATGGCCGGGTTTGATGGCTTTCTCTATTCCATCGGTTTCCTGGCAGGCTGGATGGTAGCCTTATTTGTGGTGGCCGAGCCTCTCAAAAGAATGGGCAAATATACTTTTGCCGATGCCATAGATGCCAAATTCAAAAACCGCGGAATTGTTCTGGCGGCGGCCATCAGCACTCTGATAGTCTCGCTCTTTTATTTGATTCCACAAATGGTAGGAGCCGGTTCGCTGATTACGCCTTTGCTGGGCCTGCCGTTTGAAGTTGGAGTCGGACTGGTCGGTTTTGTGGTTATCGTCATTGTGGCCACCGCCGGAATGGCTTCCACCACCTGGGTCCAATTCATTAAAGGTGGTTTACTGGTCGTTTTTTCTCTGGTTATTGTCGGAATATTACTCTTTAGCGGTCATACATCTCAACCCAATAATCTGCATAATTTCGTTACTTTGAAAGTTACCGGCATTACTGAAAATGCCGTTACGCTGGAAGATAAATCATACGAGTTTGTTAAAAAGGTCAAAGCCGGTGACAACACCTTCGTGAAGCTTTTCAAGGACAACATAGTTTCATTCTGGAAACTGGATACCAAAGAATATCTGCTTCATGAAACCCAAACGATTACCATCCAGCATACCGGGCCGGTGCTGTATAATGGAGCCCCCAAAGAAGAAGGCCGGTTCTATCCGGTGGGTCATTTGAGTGAAATTGATGGACAAACCACTTTTGATACAGGACCGCTGGATCCGTTGACATTTATTGAAAAAATAAAGGACGGCACTGTGGTCAGATGGGGCAAGGTTGGCATAACTGACAACCAGGATAAAGTAACCATCTACTATCAAATCCCCACAGCAGGAAGCGATGCCCTGATTCCGGGTCTGAAATTCAAAATTGATCCTGAACGGGGCGCTACTCCCATGGACCGCACCAACTTTATTTCTCTGATGCTGGCGCTTTTCCTGGGTACTGCCGCTTTGCCTCATATCCTGATTCGTTATTACACTGTCCCCACCCCGGCCTATGCCCGTAAATCCACTATCGTAGCGGTAGCTTCCATTGGCTTGTTCTACCTTTTGACTCTTTACCTGGGCCTGGGCGCCATGACTCATGGGACACTGGATGTATCCAATGAAAATATGGCGGCGCCGCTTCTGGCTAGATCGTTTGGTCTGGGAGTGTTTGCGGTGATTACTGCCATTGCTTTTGCGACTATCCTGGGGACGGTCAGTGGATTGATTGTAGCCGCCTCCGGAGCAGTAGCTAACGACTTGCTGCATAAATTTGGCCGGATTAATATGAGTGACAGGGCCATGGTTTTTGCCGGCCGGGCGACTGCCATCGGTGTGGGTTTGTTAGCTATGGGATTGGGTATTCTGTTTAAAACCCTCAACGTCGGTTTCCTGGTTGGATGGGCTTTTGCCATTGCCGCTTCGGCTAATCTTCCGGCGATCTTTGGCGCCATATTCTGGAAGAAGACCACCGCCAAGGGTATTATTGCCTCAATTCTGGCGGGTTTGATTTCATCCTTGATACTAATAGCCTTCTCCCAGGATATGTACACCAACGTTTATCATTTAACCGGTGTGACCGCTCCTAATCCCATCAGCCAGCCGGCTATCATTTCTGTACCTATCAGTTTCATCACCCTGATAGTGGTCTCATTGTTGACTCAAAAGAAAAACGGGAACAATCTTGAGACGCCTGATACCTCAAATAAGAAATAACTAATTAGTGGTAACACAAACGAAAAAGAAGCCCGAGCTCACCGGCTCGGGCTTCTTTGTTTAACTTATTGAAGAGGTGAGTGTTATTTTATTTTAACCAGGGTTTGCCAACCGGGATATTGATTTTCAAAGGGGTGTAGATGACATGAAGCATGAGATACCAGGCTAACAGGGCGCAGACGATGAGTTCAACCGCGGCAATGGTGTTAAAGATTTCAGCGCCGGGGACCAGGTGTCCGATAACCAGCAGGATAAATCCGATGAGCAAGGTCAGAAAAACCCAGGCCATCGCGCTGTTTTGTTTCAGTGAGCCGATGAAGTAGATGACAGTAAGGCCGGCG
>DATIKD010000236.1:0-12328 GCA_035477965.1 Dehalococcoidales bacterium
AAGAAAGATGGCCGAATATAAAGTATTTTTCAAGGTATCTGTTGAAAAAGATTTGAGGCAAATTCCTCAAAAAGAAATTAAGAAAATACTTAGCCGGATCAATTTACTTACTGCAGATCCTCGACCACCAGGTTGCGAAAAACTCACCGGACAGGAACGATATCGTGTCCGGCAAGGGCGATATCGTATTTTATATACTATCCAGGATAATGAATTAACAATCTGGGTGGTAAAAATTAGTCATCGTAAAGAAAGCGTATTAGTCGATGTGTCACAGGGCACAGTTGCCAAAGGATGAGGAATAATCGGTAATTTAATTACCAAAAAACGAAGCTAATAGAAAAGTGACGAAAATATTAGGTTGTAATTCGAGGCTAATTTAAGGTAATTAAATTACCTTTGGTGGAGATAGGGGGATTCGAACCCCCGACCTTCGCGATGCGAACGCGACGCTCTCCCAGCTGAGCCATATCCCCAATACAACGGAATTATAACATATGCCGAGGTTAAAATTCATCTTTCAAATACAAAAAACGACTCGCAGGACAAGAAGATGAGTTTAAGGCAGTTTGATTCACACGGGGGTGACATGTGCCGCGAATATTAGTCTCTTGCCAGACCTGGTAAAAACCAAAGAGGCTGAATTTCTTCAGCCTCTTGTGTTTGGGTCTATACTGAAATGAGGATTATCCTTTGCCGATGCGGAACATCTTGGTGGAGCAAGTGGGGCAAACACCCTGAGTGGCCGGTTTCCCATTTTTCATTTTAATAGCCTTGGCACTCTTCATCTCTTTCTTAGCTCTGCATTTTACACAATATCCCTGCATTCAATTACCTCCTTTTTGTAGCTAAGATACCTTATTTAGGCACGATTGTCAATAGGGTTGAAGGCAAAATCAGTAAATACTGGTAAAATTAGTGAAAATCCGGAAAAAAGTATGGGTGAAAATGCCCTGGAATGGCCGGATACAGGCTTTTAATGAAAAAAGACTTTACATAAACATAAAACGGACAGTTCGGAAGGAAAGGCGTTTTCGGGACTCCAGTAAGAAACCTGGATGTTGGGAAGCAAGCCTGTAGCAATGGCTCTCTCAGGTCTCCTCCCCTCTGAGTTCTTCGTCACGATAAAGAGTAAAGGCAGTATCAAGACTCCAGAACGGCAAGCCCCCGGGCAGTCCGGAGTTGTAGGTTGCATAACTAAATATGACGGAGCGCAGCCAAACCTGCGGAAAAGCTGCTAAATAAGCACAATCTCTTTGAGGTCTGGGGATATGATGAGTCTGGCTTCGGTCAGTTCCTGGATTTCGTCCGGAGTCCAGCCGGGAGCAATTTCAGCCAAAACCGGACCTTGCCGGGTAAACTTAACTACGGCCAGGTCGGTTACTACCATATCCATGCAGGCGGGAGCGGTCAGTGGAATACTGCATTTCCTGACTATTTTGGGTTTATTGTCTTTGGTGGTATGTTCGGTAGCGCCGATAATCCGTTTAGCGCAGAAAGCCAGGTCCATGCCGCCTCCGATGTTGCCCACGCCCCGGCCGGGAAACATCCAGTTGGCCAGATCACCATTTTCAGAGACTTCCAGAACTCCCAGCACAGAGATATCCACTTTCCCGCCGCGAATCATGGCGAATGAGTCCGCATGGCTAAAGAAGCACATGCCGGGTTTGGTGCGAATATATTGTCCTCCGGCGTTGGTCAGGTCCACGTCCGCAAAGGCGGCTTTATCCTCCTCAGAGACCACTCGGCCAAATCCCAGAGCGCCGTTTTCGGTATGGTAAAAGACCTGATGCCCTTCCGGCACAAAACTGGAACAAAGGGTGGGAATACCTATTCCCAGGTTTACCACGGCGCCGTCAAAAAACTCTCTGGCAATACGCATGGCAATGGCTTCCCGGCTGAGACGTTCTTTAGTCATCGGTCATCATCTCCCGGCTATGAAAATCACCAAATTCAAGATGTCTGGGGAAGGGTGTTTTTTCCACAACTTTTACTATGCGTTTAACATAAATTCCGGGAACCACGACGTTATTGGGGTTGATTTCTCCCGGTTCTACAATTTCATCCACTTCAGCAATGCTGATATCGGCAGCCATGGCCATCATGGGATTGAACTGTCTTTGTGTACCGCGGAAAATGAGATTTCCATATCTATCGGCTTTCCAGGCTCTGACCAGAGCAAAATCAGCCCTCAATCCATATTCCAGCAGATGCGGCCGCCCGTTGAAATAACGTTTTTCTTTACCTTCTTCAATCACTGTCCCGGGACCGGTGGGAGTAAAAAATGCGGCGATGCCGGCGCCGCCGGCGCGGATCCTCTCGGCCAGGGTGCCCTGGGGCACCATCTCCAGTTCAACTGTATCGGCCAGAATTTGTTTTTCGGCTTCGCTGGGACGTTTGGGCGAAGTGGAAAAGGGAAAAGAGGCAATGACTTTTTTAACCTGGTGATTCTGGAAGAGTATGCGGTGGTCATCATAATCCAGTGTCAGACCGGTGCCGCCGGCGGTATTGGCGACGATGGTCAAGTTTTTGGCTCCCTGCCGGGCCAGCGCGCCGATCAGGAAGAAGGGTGTTCCGCCGGGACCGGCGAAGTTGCCGATAAATACCATCGAACCATCACGCACGTCGGCTACGGCCGCGGAAAAGGAATCGAAGACTTTATTTATGGCCATATATCCTCCGCCTACAGATAATCTAAACCGAAATCGGACCGGCTATGTCATTTTCTTGCAGGGTTTTGATGAGACGTAAAAGACGGACATCTCTCTGGTGGCAGACTTCGGCTTCGCTCTTGCCTTTATAATCGTAAAAACCTTTGCCGGTTTTCACTCCCAGGCAGCCCTGGTTGACCAGTTCATTCAGTATTACCGGTTTATATTCGGGAGGCGTAGTTTCGATGGAGCTTTTGGCTTTGGCGGAAATATCCAGGCCGCCAAAATCAATTCGCTGACAAATTCCTACCACCATCATGCGCAACGCCAGTCCCCAGATGGAAGCTTCATCAATGTCTTCGCAGGATAAATAACCATTATCCATCATCCAGTAAACTTCGCGCTGGAAGGCGACCTGAAGCCGGGTTACCATATAACCTGGCAGGGGTTTGTTAAAAACAATGGGTTTCTTGTTCATCCCGCGCAGTAAATCAACTATGCTCTGCACGTTTTCCGGACTGGTCTGGGGGCCTTTAACCACATCCACCAGCGGAACAATCTGGGGTGGTGAATACCAGTGCACCATCAGCAATTTATCCGGGCGGGATACGTGAATAAAGTCAAAAATATTAAAGAAGGATGTGTTGGAAGCCAGCAGGGCATGCGGCGGGCATAGACGGTCCAGTTTAGCGAATAAATCTATTTTGGCTTCTTTATTTTCAATAATGGTTTCAACTACCAGATCAGCTTCGCCGGCCACTTCCTCCAGTGAGGTGGTCAACTTAATCCGGCCTATGATAGAATCGCAATCCTTTTTATCCACCAGACCGGCTTCAACCATGGTATTCAAGCTGGATTTTATCAGGGCGCTGGAGCGTTCCAGTGCTCTGGGAGAAATATCCTGCAAACTTACCCTGTAACCAAATTGGGCAAAAGATTGAGCTATTCCGTGCCCCATTGTTCCGGCACCAACCACCAGTATGTTGTTCATTTTTTTCATATTTATATCCCTGATGTAATTTTATATGATCGTTTTGGAAAGAAAAGGCACGGGTCAGATAATGAAAATCGAATTACCCAATAGCCGTCATTCCGCCATCGATATACAGTGTTTGACCAGTCATAAAGTCTGAAGCCGAGGAAGCCAGGAAGATGCAGGCACCCACCAGGTCGGCTGGCTGGGCCACTCTTCCCATGGGACAGTTGGTTATAAAACGTTTTAGTTTCTCAGGGTCCTGTAATGTGGATTCGGAAAAACGGGTGGCTACCGTAGAGGGAGCGATGGCATTTACATTGATTTTGTAGGGCGCCCATTCCGCAGCCAGTGAGCGAGTCATCATGTCTATGGCGGCTTTAGTCGCGGTATAAGCTTCATTTCCACCCCAGGATGTTGCCCGCACTCCTCTCACGGAAGAAAGATTGATTATTTTCCCTTTTTTTCTGTCAATCATAATCTTTCCGAATTCACGGCAGGAGAGCATGGTGCCGCGTACATTAACGTTAAAAAGCAGGTCCCAATCACTCACAGGGAATTCAACCGCACTCTTTTTGATGTTGACTCCCTGAGCATTAACCAGGATATCAACTGTTCCGAAGATAGACATCACTTTATCCCGGAGGGCTGCCACGCTGTTCTCATCGATAACATCCACCTGAAGCGCAACTGCTTCAGAATTCCGGTATCTGGCCAGAATTTCGCCGGCAACTTCCTGAGCCCGATCAAGGCGGCGGCCGGCAATCACCAATCTGGCGCCGTATTCGGCCAGGGCAGTACCCAGGACCTCTCCGATTCCTCCCGAACCTCCAACCACTACCGCTATTCTGTTATCCACTCTAAACATATTTGCCATGACCCTTAACCAAACCCCCGCAGATTTTACCTGGAAACAGGCTTTAAATTCAAAAATTTTCTGGCTTCATCCGGTGTGCAGGGTTCTTTACCCAGGTCCCGGGCCATTCTAACCACTCTGGCAACCAGTTGGGCGTTGCTGGTGGCTAATTCACCTTTCCGGTAATAAATGTTGTCTTCCAATCCCACTCTGACATTACCGCCCAGAATTATACCCATCAAACCCAGACCGAGTTGGATCCGGCCTACTCCCAGGGTGGTAAAATAGGCTTGCTCGGGAATATATTGAAGGTAGGTTGGGAGGAACATCAGATTAGCTTCCTGAGCACCCTGGTAAGCCATACCCAGAATCAAGGTCATGCAATAAGGTTTCTGAATTAACCCATTTTCAATCAGCAGGTTGGCTTCAGATATCATCGCCACGTTGTAAATTTCCATTTCCGGTTTAACGTTGAACTGGATCATTCTTTTAACGAAATTTTCAATTTCCAGGCGAGTGTTCATAAAAGGCGTTCCGGCCCCTTGCCCGATAGTGCGGACCATAGTGCCCATATTCAGCGAAGCCATTTCGGGCAGCGCTTCCAGGCATTCAGTGCGCTGTTCAACTGACAAGTTGGCTCCCCCGCCGGTTGAATCCTGAGTAATCAAATTACATTTTTTCCAGATGCGCTCGTGGATATCCCGAAATACCTGGGCGCTGCCGGTGGTGGAACCATCCGGATTGCGGGCGTGAATATGAACTATGGCAGCTCCTTCATTATAGCAATCATAAGCCGAGTCAGCGATTTCCTGAGGCTGTTCGGGGACCGCCGGATTCATTTTTTTGGTTACCAGCGCTCCGGTCTGGGCAACCGTGATAATTACTTTGTCATCAGGCATTTTCTGGTAAGTAGTCGCCAAGTTTAACCCCTTTTCACCCTTTTGCAGGGTATATTATTTTTCAGCTATTTTTTATCCACAATCGCCACTAACCGGACCAGGGAGGCTTCTCCGTCTCTGTAGCGAACTGGAAAACAAGCCAGTGTGCAGCGTTTGCCGGTCACTTCATCAATCTGTCCGCCGGCTATTTCAATTCCCGGGATGTTGTGTTGGGCCAGCGCTAAATGACAGGGTTCGTAAATAGGAAACTCCAGGTTGGCGTCTTTGCCGGTTTCCTCTTTATATTCTTTCCAGAGCCAGTTGGCATATTTATCCAGCGGGGCATGCGCGCAGGGGTGGTCCATGGCGCCGCCATCTATCGCCACAGCTTTAACTTCATGCTCAATAAACCAGTCAGCGGCTTCAGTATAGAAACCGGGATAGTGATTGAAAAAGACGTATGGGTACTTAGGAAAGTATTTATGCCATCCGGTATTCACTACCACGAAATCGCCCTTTTTGATTTTTGGCCTGGCGGCATCCAGTTCTTTGCGTCCAATAACGTCCCATTTTTTTAAATGCCGCATATCCACTATCACCCCTTCCCCGTAACAACTCGATAGAGGAAGCTGGTCAATGCTGGCTCCCCCTTCGAGAACATGCAGGGGGGCGTCCATATGGGTTGAAGCATGGAATTTAGTCCGTATGACAGTGGTCATCTTGTTAACTCGCCCGCGGTCGGGAGAGCCAGGGAACAGGTCTCTCTCCTGAAAAGAGACTCTTTCAACCTGGGTGTCGGTCATGGTCGGCCACGGCCAGAGCGGGATTCCCGCATAAAACGGCTGCGAAAGGTCATAGAACTCTAAAGCCATAGTATTCCTCCACTTTTTAATGAGTTGCCGGATGCAGGGCGGCCAGTAACCATCCTTAATCGAACAGGAATTTCATTTTCGCCGTTTAACCACGAATTCCGCCAGTTCGCATAATGACGTTTTAACTGATTTATCAGGTAGATTTTGTATTTTCTGGCAGGCTGCCGCGCAGTATTCCTTAGCCAGTTTATAACATTCTTCGACAATCGACGAGTTACGGATTTGTTCGATAGCTACTGGGATATTTTCAGTCCGAGAGTGATCATTGAATAGTCTGAAGACCGGGTTGTCATTTGGAAAACGTTCCAAAAGCAGCATGGCCGGAAGGGTTAATGTGCCCTGTTTTAGATCTGATCCGGCCGGTTTACCCAATTCCGCTTCAGTTCCCACAAAATCCAGGATATCATCGACGATCTGGAAAGCCATTCCCAAATTATAACCGTAGTCTCTCAACAGGCGGACTGATCTGTCTGGGGCCTGACTGAGAATCCCGCCGGATTCGGTGGAAAGGCAAAATAGAGAGGAGGTTTTGCCATAAATCCGGTTTAAATAATCCTGCCGGGTTTGATGCAAATTATAAGAATTTTTAGCCTGATTGAGTTCTCCGCTGGAGATTATCATCAGTGTCCCGGAAAATAGACGCACCGCTCTCAGGCTGTTGGTCAGAGTGGATTCAACGCCGGCTTTAGCAAACAGGTAGTCTCCCAGCAAAACAGCCGGGTCCACGCCCCAGAGTTTATAAATAGTAGCCCGGCCGCGGCGGGTATCGGATTTATCGATGGCGTCATCATGCACCAGAGTGGCGGTATGCATCAATTCAATAGCTACTGCCATATGCAGCAAATTTTCAAACCGATAGTTATAAAACTGCCCGCACATTAGTGTCAGCGCCGGACGGATCCTTTTTCCCCCGGCTCCCAGGCTGTGTTTTAAAAGTTCGGACAACCAGGGGAAATCAACCCGGCTTACTTCCAGTAAAGCCTGCTCAACCTTTTTTAGATCATCATTCACCGGTGCATATATCTGGCTGAGTTCCACTTGTTAACCTCTCTAATCAGACTTGGTATGCTCTTCGCGTTTATTCTCTTCTTCAATCATTTTTTCATCCAGCTTAACAAACAGCGGCTGGGGAGGATTCAATTTCTGCCCGGAGGGAGGAAGCCTTAACTGCCATCCATAATCCTGCACCTGACCGGAATAACCCAGATATTCGTGCAGTTTTTGTGAGCTGAAGGGCAGGAACGGGTACATCAGGATACGCAAACCGGAGAGAACGGAGATAACCACATATAAAGATGTCCCGGCGGCTGATTTATCCAATTTGATGGCTTTCCACGGGGATTTTTCATCCAGATAACGGTTGGCTTCCTGGGCTAAACCCATTATGGTTTTCAGGGAATCTTTAAATTTGCAACCGGATAAAAGGGAATCAACGCTCTTGAAAACTTCTTCTGTTGTGGCTAAAAGGCGGCGGCTGGCCGGGTCCAGTTCTCCCGCTGGGGGAATCATTCCATCGTAATTTTTATAAGTGAAAGTCAGAACTCGGTGTGCCAGGTTGCCATAAGTAGCCACCAGTTCATCATTATTGCGACGGTAAAACTCGCGCCAGGAAAAATCAGTATCATTAGTTTCCGGCATATTGATGGAGAGCAAATAACGCAAAGGATCGGGCTCATAACGGGAAAGATAGTCCGGGACCCAGACTGCCCAGTTGCGGCTGGTGGAGAACTTTTTTTCTTCAAAAGTAAGGAATTCGTTGGCCGGAACATCATAGGGTAAATCCAGTCCGCCGTAACCCAACAACATGGCCGGCCAAATGATGGAGTGGAAAACAATGTTATCCTTGCCGATAAAATAATAGGGTTTGGCATTCTGGTCCTGCCAAAACTGACGCCATTTGTCCGGTTCGCCCTTAATCCGGAAAGCCCATTCCTTGCTGGCGGACAGGTAACCGATTACAGCATCAAACCAGACGTAGATGCGCTTGCTTTCATAACCGGGGAGAGGAATGGGAACACCCCACTCCATATCACGGGTAATGGCGCGGTCGCGCAGCCCTTCTTCCAGGTAATGCAGTGTAAAATGATAGACATTAGGCCGCCAAAAAGTCTTGTCCCTGACCCATGCAAGTAATTCTTCCTGAAAAGCACTGAGCTTCAGAAAGAAATGTTCAGAATTCTTAAATTCAGGCCTTCCGCCGCACAGCTTGCAATGGGGATCTTTTAAATCGACCGGATTCATGGGTTTACCACACTGGTCACACTGGTCGCCGCGAGCATCATTAAAACCGCAAAGGGGACAGATGCCTTCAATATAGCGGTCAGTCAAAAAACGCTGGCAGGATTGACACCAGGCCTGTAAAACCTGGTCTTTATATATATACCCTTTCTTATAAAGCTGCAGGAAAATATCCTGTGTCACCTGAGTGTGATTTTCGGTATTGGTGTGTGTAAAAAGATCGAATGAGATACCCATCTGCTGAAAAGTTTCGGTAAACTGATTACGGTAGAAGGCGGCCACTTCGGCAGGTGTTTTACCTTCCTGTTCAGCTTTTATGGTAATGGGTGTACCGTGTTCATCCGCTCCGGACACCATCAATACCTCATTTCCTTTACAGCGATGAAAACGGGCAAAGATGTCTGCCGGCAGATATGCTCCGGCGATGTGCCCGAGATGGCGCGGTCCGCTGGCATAAGGCCAGGCTACGCCGACTAAAATTTTTTCTGACATCAGGTCACTCCAGTGTCAAAATGTTAACGGTCATACTCAGACTCATTTTCTGCATCAGGCCGTTGCCAACTACCTAATTTAAGGTAGCACTAAAGGATTTTTAGAGTTGGGTTTAATAAATGATACAAAAGTAATAATACCGTGAAACTCATTCTTTACTCAAGTCAAAGAGGATTTCAGCGCCTGGTTTTTCCGATTCCTTCCTGGTTAAGTTTTTATCGATACAGCAATTCAGGCACAAAGTTTGATTTGTTAATTTGTCAATTTCAATCGAAAGGTAGCGTTCCGGATAGGGAATATTGCGATGGCATTCATCACAATTGATATTTCCCAGTGAAATACATCCGCGCTTCATGGGATCCTCCTTCAGTGTTCTGGCTTTTACTCAGGGCTAATTTACTTTAAACTCAACATTGTTTGATAAACGGTTTTTCGAGAGAGTCCACTTTCGGCAGTCAGTCTCCTAACGGCTTCTCGATCAGACAGTCCGGATTTTTGCAACTGGATTAGCTGTGCCTTAATATCTTTTTGTTCAATCTCCGGAGGAACGCTGGTATTTCCTTCAACCACCAGGGTAAATTCACCCCGGGGTTCGGAATAGTGGTCAATGGCTTCCTGCAATGTTCCCCGAAAGACTTCTTCGTGAATCTTGGTCAATTCCCGGCAAACAGCTATCCGCCGGTTGCCCAGGATTTCCAGCATCTCTTTTAGAGTTGCGTTGATTCTATGCGGGGATTCAAAAAAAACCAGAGTGGCTTTCTGGCCGGCATTTTCTTTTAAAAGTTTTTTTCTTTCGCTGCTTTTATGAGGTAAAAAGCCCATATACAAAAAACGATTTGTGGGGAGGCCGGATATCACCACTGCAGTAACTAAAGCAGAAGGCCCCGGAATGGGAATTACCTGGATATTCTTCCGGCTTAAAGCGGTTATTAGTTCATAACCAGGGTCGGATATTCCCGGCATGCCGGCATCGGAAACCAGAGCTACATCATCTTTTTCCAAAAAATCTAGAAGATAATCCAGCTTGGTTAGTCTATTGTGTTCATGGTAACTGGTAAGTGGGGTTTTTATACTGTAGGCCGTTAACAGGCGGCGGGTTTTACGGGTATCTTCAGCCGCTATCAGTTTTACTTCTTTTAATATGCGGATAGCACGTTGAGTGATATCTTCCAGATTACCGATGGGGGTGGCCACTACATATAACGCGGGCATTTCACCTTTCCTTTGGATTCCAGTTATTATATCTCAATTATGTAGTGTTAGTCCAATTACAGGCATATGCGATATTAACGAATCCGGCAATAAATTCGGAACGAAAATGGAAACTGTATTAAGGAATCAAGAATGTATTCAGGAGAGTGAAAATGGGGAAGCATATTTTTTTGGCGCAGCCCATATTAGCCGCAATACACAAACAGAACTGAGCAGCCTCCCAGGAATTATCTTTAGAGAAAAAATGAACTACGCTTTTTCCCATCTGCCGGTGAATATAATGATATTAGAGAGAAAAAAAGTCAGGAGGTGATGAGGAATGACAAATGAACGGTCGTTAACCCTGGCCGCACTGAATTCGTCGATACAAATGGAGATAGACGGACGGAACTACTATCTTGAGATGCATAAAGCGTGCCGTCAAGAAGAAGGCAGGAAACTTTTCCAGACACTGGCCGCGGAAGAAGATATCCACCGGCAAAATTTTGAAAAAATTTTCAGAATTATTACCGCGCAAAAGAAGTGGCCGGAAGAAAAACCCGAAATACCGGAAAGCCGGCGCTCAACTTTGTTTTCTGAAGCCGCAAAAAATGCTGATGTCACTGAAAGCGAACTTGAAGCGATTAGGAAAGCGATGGAAATGGAAAATAAAACCCGTGATTTCTATCTGGAAAGGGCAGAAAAAGCAACTTTCCAGGCAGAAAAACAATTTTACACAATTTTAGCCCGTGAAGAACGGACGCATCACAATTTATTGCAGGACTATTATGAGTTTATGCAAGATGCGGCGCAATATTACTCTGTCAAGGAAAAACATTCTCTGGATGGAGGATAACCCAAAAATAGTTTCAAACCGCCATGGTTCCTGTATCCGGTCCTCCGGCCTGAGTGTTTGACTCAGTACCGAAATCAAAAACGAGCCCTTTCGAAAGGGCTCGTTTTTGTAAGAAAATAGGGTGCACTATTTTTTACTGTAAACCCCGTATTCATAGGCAGCTTCCATCATGGCCTTTAAATTGGGTAAATTGCCTTTATCAATGCTGGCGCCGGGTGATAGTATGAAACCGCCGCCCGGAGCACATTCCCGGATGAGTTTAATACAATATTCTTTAACCTGCCGGGGTGTGCTGGTGATAACCAGGGAGGTTGGCACGTTGCCCATTATACAGCAGGTGTTGCCCAGTATTTTCTTGGCCTCTGCCATGTCCGTCTGATCAAAATACCAGACTACCCCGCTGCGTGGAGTATCATTAATGAATTTTAAGCGTTTGGTAAAACGGCCTTCAGCAAAAGGCATGGGAACCAGACCTTCTTCAATCATGGCCATCAGGACCCGGCGTAAATACGGCCAGTAAAATTCTTCAAATTGAGCGTCAGACATAAATGTATCATCGCCTTTATGCAAAGGCATGATGCAGATCGGGCAGTCGGTCACCGGGAAATTCTTAATCTGAGTGTTGATGGTCAGGTTAGTATAGTATTCCATCGCTTCATGCAGCTTTTTAGGCTGGCGGCGCAGGTCAACCGAAATTCCGCGGGTGCCTCTCAACATATCTGCAAAATGATCAAACGGGGCTCCGGCCATTACACCCCCGCGAAAAGAGGGATAGCCATGCGACATGACTTCGTTTCCAATGTCGCGATTGGCGTTAGACCACTTCTGGTATTCGTCCGCAAGGTCTATCATGGTCTGAAAAGCTTTGCGTATTTCTGGGTCAGACAGTACCCCAACCCAGCCCGCTCCCTGCAGCATGCGCAGAGGAGGCAGCTTTTTAAAGCATTCCAGCAGTCCGGTGGTGCGAGGAGTCATAACCCGAACGTTAAAATCGGACGGGTCTCGCAAGTAGGCGTCGTACTCGTCGCCCATCATATACTCTCCCTCTACAATTTGATTCATAGAGGCGTCTTTGGGTAGACCGTGTCCCGGTACCAGCGCCACTTTCGAATTAAGCGCCTCAGAAATTTTGCCGGAAGGGATGAAAGCCGGTCCACTGAATATATCCATGTCTCCAAAGTCGTGCATGAATTTTAACCAGGCTTTGCGCATAATGTCATAATCATACATGATGGTGTAAAAATCGGCGCCGTAATAATAAGCCGGATAGGTCCCCACCGTAAGCCATACCGGAACTCGGTCAGGCTCCTCCATTTTTATG
>DATIKD010000237.1:0-9436 GCA_035477965.1 Dehalococcoidales bacterium
GAGACACTATGGATTTGCCTGTGGAGCGGATAAAAATGGATGACAAACTTGATGTAAGATCAAATGAAGGTCAATAAGCTCTATGACATAAAACTCAGCGCCATTGAAGCTGCCTTCCGTAACCAAACCCGTGATCAGGCGGTCGCCAATATATCTGTTGAAGAAAGTTCAATCTGATAGTGGATACTGATGAATTATCTTTATTCGGGAACCGGAGGGAAAGGCATTGGGAATGACTGAATTTTTTATTAAGCGGTTCACCGGTCTGCCAACTGAATCCGGGGCCGGAGCTAGTCAGGGTCTGTCTCTTCAGATTTTGTTGAAAAGGTCTTCCCAGGCCGGATTGAATCCTTTTATCAGCCCCACTTTCTTTTTGCGTGAGTAGTCACGCAGTTGCAGTTCACGGGTGATGGCATCCAGAGAATCATTGGTGACTTCAAAATAGACCAGTTTGTTGACTTTAAAACGCCGGGTGTAATCTTCGATCTTGCCTTGTTTATGCTGAGATACCTTGTTTTTTAAGTCTGCGGTGACACCTACATACAACACTTTATGCAAAAAATCTGAAAGGATGTAAACGTAATAGGGTTTCTCCATGGCGGTGCTCATGATTCAGCCTCCTTGTTCCGGAATTTACGCCGTATATTCCGCCAGACTTCATTCAGCCAGCTCACTTTCTCGGGCGGCTGGTTGGTTTGCCCGTACCGTTCCAGGACATAGGCTTCGGTTAAAGCGTCCAGTTCGCCGGCCGCGTTGGCGCGGTTTTCTTTCAAACGGCGGTTGTATTCATTGGGCGTTTCACTGGCACGCCGCGGGATACCGTTATAACGGCCTTCCCAGAGAAGCGCCTGATATAACTCTCGGATAGTAAAAATACGGTCACTTTCCTCAACGGCGGGAGGTGTGGTAACCTGTTCTGCGCCGCTTTCAGCGGTTGACTTACGGCGCAACAACCAGCGCAGCAGAGTATTCAGAAAACCGCGCAGATCCATCTGGAACAATTTCCAGGTACCCAGGGCTTCGTGGACTTCTTCCACTCCTTCTTCGGTTTTGACTTTGTAATAACGATTGAGCAAACGGGACAGAAAGTAGATTACCAGGCCGGAGGCGATGATGATCGAACCCCATTTCAGGGCGGCTACCAGGGCGGCCGGCAGTCCGCCTTCACCGGCCTGCAGCCATTCATCAGGCATGTTACCGCCCATTTCCTGGTCAAAAACCGGCGGAGGTTCACGTCTGATCAGGGAAAGAATGAACCGGCCGATCCATAATAAAACCTCGACCAGGTAACCCACCGGGTAGAGCAGATACAGGAGCCCGGTCAGCAGCCAGTGTCCCAGGTTACCCAAAAACCTGACTATGGCGGCGCCGGTTTCATGAGAGAGGAGCCCGGTCAGGATGATTCCCATCAAAAGAATGGCAACTACCATGATGATCAACATGGAAACCCAGCGCCGGCTGAAAGAAGCGGTGGCTTCCTGGTGCTGTTTAAGTTCCAGTCTCAACCTTTCCAGATTGGCGATGGCCAGGGCCAGCAGACCGCAGCCAAAAAAGAGCAGTACTTCCAGCCCTACTCCCTGCCAGATACTGGAAACGGCTGAACCGCTCATCCGCCAGATTATCAGGACCACGATGATGCCGAACAAACCGGTTAAAAAACGGCGGTAGATTGAGGTGAATGAATTGTCCTGCAGACCGGCATTGATACCCCTCCAGATGATAAACACGCCAAAGATGGAGGCGGTTATCAGAGCGGAGGCCAGATTGTCCAGATTTTGGAACCAGGCCGGATCGAAGAAAAAGAAGCCTCCGTCCAGATTGAGGCGGATGACAATAAAGAGCAAGACTAAACTGGCCGGAATGAGGGTCCAGCGGACCCGGATTAATGACCAGCGGCTGGAAAGAGCCAGGTGCACTGCCACTGTCACCAGGATACCCAGCGCCAGGCAGGATATCAGGTTAAGCGGTGGGGCTTCCCAGCCTAAAGCAGGCAGTGTGGTGATCCACAACAGCCAGGTGTAGATCCAGAAAACCTCCATCATTACCGTCAGGACGGGGATCACCTGCGGCAACCCGGGAATCCTGATTTTATTTACCAGTTGGGGGACGTTCATATTTCTATTTCCGTAGTCTGGAGAGCATTATACTCATTACTGTCCAATTTATTGTCAGAATGATTAAAAACTTTATTTAAATCTTCCATTCTGTCTGTATAAGCGATTTCCAATGGATAAAACAAGGGTTGTACCCCCCCTTCAAATGCTACGGCCTGGCCTTTCGAGGCCTCCCGCATGACATCCTGTTTTCATACCAACATAATGAAAAATCTGGTTAGTTTCATGATAATCAGTTTTAACCAGGCTTGTTACGGAATTTTATATTGGACAAGCATGATTACAAATTTATTTTATTTTTGCCCCAGGCGAATGCTTTCGGCCTGTCTTCTGTAAACCTCTTCGGAGACATGGTAAATGTTGATTCCTTCCAGATTTCCCGCCGGATGATCCGCCCCGATCACCACCAGTGCGATCCGTCTCCCGGCTTTTTTAAAACGTTTCAAAGTAGCAATCAGGTCGGCCGTTGGTACGGCTGTGATAAGTACTATAGTGGTTTCCCAGGGTAACTGACGGGCTTCACGGTTGAGCAGTTTATCCATAGTCAGGGCCGGAATGCCCTGAAGCTGAGCCAGGGCTTCCAGGATGTTGCGGAACTGTTCCGTATTGTTCGAGGGCGCCAGCTTTATTAAGTGTTCGGACTGATAATAGTACTCATTGGCATACAACCCAACTTTGTAACCTTCATTGAAAGCATGGTTGGAGATTGAAGTAGCGGTCAGGATCGCAGTCTCCAAAAAATCCGGGCTGATAATGCTCCAGAAATTGGTATCCGCCGCGGTGCGGGTATCCAGAAAGAGAGCCATATCGATGGTAGTGGTGTAGTCAAAAACCCGGCTTTGCAGGCGCTGGAGGCGGGCAGTGGATTTCCAGTGAATATATTTTAGAGGGTCTCCCTGAACATATTCACGGGTGGTCATTACCAGTACCGGGTCTTGAAAAAGATGCCGCTTGATGCGTAAATCACCGAACGGGTGGCGGGAGGGTATGCCGATGTCTTCCAGCGGCAGGATTTTAGGGTAAACCAGCAAACGATCGGTTTCTTCATTAACGATTTTTTTGCGAAAAAAACCGAAAGGGTCCCCCGAACTTATGGCGGCCGGACCAAAAACAAAAACGCCCCGCTTTTGACAGTGAACAGGGTAACGGCGGGTCAGTTTATGATACCAGCTCAATGACAGAAAATTAGAGAGTACCTCACGGTTGTTTTTATGCGAGGCGCTCAGCTTGCCTTTTAAGAAACTCACCCCGCGGGGAACTTCTTCCTGGACCATAATCCAGGGTAAAGGCAGCATCTTGGTGTTGGAAACGCTGATGTCCAGGGTGATGTGGTCACCCCAGAAAACTTTTTGGGCTGAAAGTTTGCGTTTGAACTCCAGACGTGCAAGGGAATAACGTGACCAGAGGCGGGCTACTCCGGAAGTCAGGAAGAACAGCGCAGCCACAATAAACAGGGGAGCCTGATTCAGAACAATTGCCGCCAGAAGCAGCAATACCGTAATAAAAATCCAGGCGCCGCTCAGCATGTATTAACTCCCCGGCCGCAGCCAGCCGGAATTTGGATTTAAGCGGGTTGAGAATAAATTAAGGCCAACTTGTTTCATATTTTTCTATGCCGCCGCAGGTTATTTTCGGGTTTCCGGCTCAACCGGCGTTGGTACTGACTCCAGGACCGCCCGGACTACATCTTCACCGCGTCCCCCTTTGAGGGAAATGGCGGCTTCCGGGATGATGCGATGGGACATTATGAAAGGCGCCAGGTATTTGACATCATCCGGGATAACGAATGAGCGGCCTCGCAGAGCGGCCAGAGCCTGAGAGGAGCGATATAACCCCAGCATCGCCCGCGGGCTGGCGCCCAGTTCAACGTGGGGTTGTTCACGTGTGGCCCGCACCAGTTGAATAATATATTTTTGAATATCCGGATTTATATGGACCAGCCGGCAGAATTTTTGCAGACGCAGTACCTGGTCGCCGTCAATTACCGGTTCAAGGGTTTCTATCGGATTTTGCTGTACAAAACGGTCAAGGATAAGGGCGTCTTCAGATTCGGAGGTGTAACCGATTTTTAAACGCATTAGAAAGCGGTCCATCTGGGCTTCAGGGAGAGGAAAGGTGCCTTCCAGTTCAACCGGGTTCTGGGTGGCGATCACCAAAAACGGGCGAGGCAGCAAGCGCGTTTCACCTTCCAGAGTGATCTGGCGTTCTTCCATGGCTTCCAGCAATGCGGACTGAGACCGCGGAGTGGCGCGGTTGATTTCATCGGCCAGCACAATCTGAGTGAATACCGGTCCCGGCCGGTATTCGAAATCAGCCTTTTTCTGATTATAAACATAGGTGCCGGTAATATCCGAAGGGAGCAGATCAGGTGTACATTGAATGCGGCGGAACTGGCATTTCAGAGAGCGGGCGATTGACCTGGCCAGCATGGTTTTACCGATGCCGGGAACATCCTCTAACAGAATATGCCCTTCGCAGAAAATGGAAACCAGCACCAGTTCAATGACGGCGCTCTTGCCCACAATAATCTTTTCGATATTATTCAGGACTTGCTTACCTGTATCCGCAATAAGTTTGAATTCCGCTTCGTTCATGAATACCTCCCAAGGTCCTTTTCCTTAAATACACCTGAAAAGATGATAATAATCGTTATTCAACCCCTAATTAGTTAGAATTTTGCAAATATATTAAGAATTTGTAACCAAATTATAACACTAAATGCACTTAAAGAGAAAATTGGGCCAGTCAGACGGAACCAACCGGTATTTGGCTTGAGGCGGAGGGAAAGGTATAATAGGGTCAATGGAAAATAAGCTGCGTCATCTGCCGTCAGTGGACAAACTACTGAGCCGTCCGGAACTGGAAGGCCTCAAAGCCGGATTTCCGCACGAACTGCTGGTCGAATTGATTCGGGAAAATCTGGACGCCTGCCGCTCTGCCATAACCCGCGGCGCCAGTCCGGCCTCCGTGGAAGAGATTGCGGCTAATGTAGTCAATCAGGCTCAAGCCCTTTTTCAACCCGGCCTGCGCCCCGTGATAAATGCTACTGGAGTGATTTTACATACCAATCTGGGGCGGGCGCCTCTAAGTCAGGCAACAATTACCGCCATGCAAACCGCCTCAGCCGGGTATAACAATCTGGAGTTTGATCTGCAAAGCGGGGAACGCGGTTCAAGGCACACTCACATCGAACCACTGCTTTGCCGGTTGTGCGGGTCTGAAGCCGCTCTGGTAGTTAACAACAATGCCGCAGCCGTGATGCTGGGCCTTTCTGCTCTGGCCAAACGGCGACAGGTGATTGTTTCCCGCGGGCAGGCGGTGGAAATCGGCGGCGGGTTTCGTATACCCGAGGTACTCCGGCAGAGCGGCGCCAAACTGGTTGAAGTGGGTACCACCAATTGCACCTATATTCGGGATTTTGAAGAAGCCGCTTCTCCGCAAACGGCGGCTTTTTTACGGGTCCATTCCAGCAATTTTCAGGTTATCGGTTTTTCTCATAATGTAACACTCAAAGAATTGGTGACGCTGGGAAAAGAAAAAGATATACCCGTTCTGGATGATTTGGGTAGTGGATGTCCACTGGACACTGCCCAATTTGGGCTTTCGCATGAGCCCACTATCCAGGAGAGTATGGCTGAGGGTGCAGATCTGGCTTTCTTTTCCGGCGATAAGCTGCTGGGCGGGCCGCAGGCCGGCATCATCGTAGGGAAAAAAGTATTTATCGATAGACTTAAAAAACATCCGCTGGTTCGGGCACTGAGGATTGATAAAATGCGTTTAGCCGGTCTTTCCGCCACGCTGATTCACTATCTAAAAGGGGAAGCCTTGACCAGTATACCGGTCTGGCAGATGATATCCATGCCCTTACACCGCATTGAAGAACGCGCCAGCCGCTGGGCGGAAGGTGCCTCGGGGAGTGTTGTCCAGGGGGAGAGTTTGATAGGCGGAGGCAGCCTGCCGGGAGCCGTTCTGCCCACCCGCTTGTTGTGCCTGGGCGCGGCCGCCAAACCGGCTTTAGCCCAAAAGCTGGCTGAACTGCTGCGGAAACAGGACCCTCCGGTAGTTGGCCGCCTTGGTGAAGGGCTGCTTTATCTGGACCCGCGCACTGTTCTCCCGCATCAGGACGAACAGTTGGTAAAAGCCCTGCAAAAGGCCGTTCCTGCGGGGGGCGTCAAATAGTCCGGTTGAAGGGTTTTTCAAATTCCGGATCAGCCTTTTATCGGCCGGAAAGGTCTTTTTACCCTGGCATATAGCTAGTTTTTGATACCGGTCGATCCGGACAATCCGGGAGAGAAAAGATGTTTGTCATTGGCACTGCCGGGCATGTTGATCACGGCAAATCCACACTGGTTAAAGCGCTGACCGGGATCGACCCGGACCGCCTGGCGGAGGAGAAACTGCGCGAGATGACCATTGAGCTGGGCTTTGCCTGGCTCAGGCTGCCTGGCGGACGGGAAGTGGGCGTGGTGGACGTACCCGGCCATGAGCATTTCATCAAAAACATGCTGGCCGGCGTCAGCGGTATGGACCTGGTAATGCTGATTGTAGCCGCCAATGAGTCCATTAAACAGCAGACTCGTGAACATCTGGCTATCCTGGACTTGATGGAAGTGCCCGCTTTGATTGCGGTTATTACCCAGGCCGATCTGGCTGATTCAGATCAGATTGCCCTGGTTGGTATGGAAATAGATGATCTCCTGAAACCCACCCAGTTTGCAGGGTCGCCGGTGGTACCGGTCTCAGCGGTCAGCGGACAGGGGCTAGAAGAACTGAAAAAGACTATTGAAAAAGCCCTCAATCAAACCCAGCCCAAACGGGATATTGGCAAACCGCGTCTGCCGGTCGACCGGGTATTTACGATTGCGGGGTCAGGAACGGTAGTGACCGGTACTCTGGTGGACGGCAGTTTGAGTGTCGGCCAGGAAATTGAGATACAACCCGGTGAATTGAAATCCCGCATTCGCTCCCTGCAAACACATAAAAACCAGCTAAATAGGGCTGAACCAGGCAGCCGGGTAGCGGTTAATCTGGTCGGCCTCAGTCCTGATGAAATTAAGCGCGGACAGGTCTTAACTCGACCGGGTTGGATCACTCCCACTTCCTTGATTGATGCCAAATTACGCTTGCTGGCCCTGCCTGATCGACCTCTCAAGCACGATACCCAGGTCAGCCTGCACTGCGGATCGGCTGAAACGATGGCACGGATAAGAGTGCTGGATAAAGAAGCTGTCAGACCGGGTGAAACCACCTATGTGCAACTGGTCCTGGACGAACCCCTGGCGGTGGTCAATAATGACCGCTACGTTATCCGTTCACCTCAAGAGACGCTGGGAGGCGGCAGTATCATAGAAGCCCATCCCGGCGAAAAACACCGGCGGTTTAAAGCTGAGACCATTGAAAATTTGAAAATCCGGGGCGAAGGCCTGATTGAGGCCGCCCTGCTGGCGGCTCTGAAATCCAAACAGCCGCAGGAACGCAGCCTTTTAGCCGCCCAGAGCAATCTGGAACCGCAACTGGCCCAGAATATGATTGATGAATTGATAAATAATGGCAGCATCACCGCTTTGGGTGAGGGCGGCGCCAGTTTATTGTTTACGGATAAAGCCTGGAAACAGGTGGCCGAAAATATGGTAGCTATGGTCAGAGACTATCACCGCAAATATCCCCTGCGGTTGGGTATTCCCAGGGCGGAGATCGGCAGTAAAGTCAAATTGGGTGCGCATTTCAACGATGGACTGCAAAAACTGGCAGGCGCCGGACTGATTGCGGAGGAAAACGCCCTGGTGCGTTTAGCCGGGCATCAGGTTAATCTTACCAAAGATCAGCAGTTCCGTCTGGATGGTTATCTCAAGCAGCTTGGTCAGAACCCCTTTTCTCCTTCTCCGGACATAAACCTGGAAGGCGATTTACTGAACCTTTTGATTGAACGGGGGCAGGTAGTAAAAACCCTCTCAGGGGTGGTTTTTTCCGCTTCCGCTTTCACTGAAATGACCACCCGGATAATGGCCAAAGTCAAAGAGAATGGAAAAATCACCCTGGCCGAAGTACGGGACATGTTCCAGAGCAGCCGCAAATATACCCTGGCAGTGCTGGAATACCTGGATGAGAAAAAAGTAACGCGGCGGGTGGGTGACGATCGAGTAGCCGGTGAAAAGTCCGGACTGACGAATTAAAAAAAGCCTTTATTGGGCGGCAGTTTGAGGCACCAGAATAAAAGTTACGATGTGTGAAGCTCCCACATCGGTTATCAGCCGCCTGACGGGGATGAAGCCTTCACTTGAAGCCTCAACGGTGGTGCTGTAACTGTCCATTTTATAGCCCAGTGAAATAATCAGGCGGAAATTACCTTCTTCATCGCTGATCTCGTTGGAATAGAAAGTTTCGGTTTTATACTGCCCGTAAGCGCTGATCCGCACATTTTTCAGAGGTTTCAGGTTAAGCCCGTGCGGCAGGTCTTCTCTCAAAATTCCGGGTACGGAGTATTCCTTATGAAAGATAAGGCTCCCGGCTTTTTCCGGAGGGTCAACCCATTGATAGACTCTGCCGGTAATATTGACCAGACGGTCACAGCCTGTAGAAGGCAGTACCAGAATAAAAATGAGGATTAAAAATAATACCAGTAATACTGGATAACGGTTCTTCATGTTTGTTTGTATTTTCAGCCAGTCAGATTTTTTCCAGGATAATCAATATTAAGGCAGACGTCACCAGCAGGCCTGAGACTACATAAAGAACTATCCTGCCGATTTGTATTTGATTTTGTCGGATATGTTCGCGCCAGGCCTGCCGGCGGTCTCTGGCCAGCACTTTTTTTTGTTCTGCTGCCTGGGTCTTAAACTGTTTCCGGACCAGTTCCAGGCGGCGATTCACACCCTGGTCGTAATCGTTCTTCTCCCCCATAGTAATATCTTATACCAATATCCTCTGCAGACAATAGACTTTTTACCTAATTTGGACTATGATCCTTTTTTAATTTACCCGTTCTGCAGGCCGGTGCTGGAGTCTCGAAAGGCGAGGCCGAGGCATCCGGATTCCCTCCGTCGTTGTCATCCTGGAAGCCTCGAATGGCGAGGCTGAAGGATCCGGATTCTCTCCGTCGTTGTCATCCTGGAAGCCTCGAATGGCGAGGCTGAAGGATCCGGCGGCGGGGAGGCAAACCCCGGAGTCATGTCTCAACGAACCCCGTCCCCTCCGGATTCTTCGCCCCGATCAGGAGTAAAGGCGTTCTCGGGACTCAAGAATGACAACCCCCGTGTCATCCTGGAAGCCTCGAACGGCGAGGCTGAAGGATCTGGACGAGGGGAGACAGTCGTTAATGCCTG
>DATIKD010000238.1:0-7430 GCA_035477965.1 Dehalococcoidales bacterium
AGCCCGAACGGGTGGGAACCGGGCGGGAGATCTGCTCCGGTCAATATGGCGGCATCTCCGGATTCAGTTTCATCATGGAAAAAATGAAAGACCCGATCTGTTTCCAGACCAGAGAAGAAGCCAATGATGTGCTGGAACTGGTCAGGTATGCCAACGTGGAAAAACACAAACCTCTGGTAGAGGATGAACTGCGCTTTATCGCCAGATATCCCAAGATAGCAAAAATACTCCTGACCATGAAGCCTCTGGAGTAGCTGTTCTCACCCACTTGAACGTTAAAAAGGAAGCGCTTGCACCGCTTCCTTTTTTATCTAGTCTCATCAACCGGGAGCCTGAATAGGTCTATGGTACAGGCACAGGCGCCAGCAACCATTTTAACCGTTATCTTTCAGCGGTTACTGGCCTGTTACGGTCCCCAGCACTGGTGGCCGGCAGGTTCGCCATTTGAAGTCATTGTCGGCGCTATCCTTACTCAGTCAACCGCCTGGACTAATGTAGAGAAAGCCGTAATCAAACTTAAAAAGGCCGAAGCCCTGAATCCGGACTCCATTCTTAATCTCCCGCCTGAAGCCCTGGCGGGCATGATTTATTCCTGCGGCTACTACAACGTTAAAACTAAAAAACTGAAAGCCTGCGCAGAATGGTTGAAAAGGCGTTTTGAGGGTGATCTGGAACTCATGAGCCGTCAGGACCCCGGTCTTTTGCGTCAGGAGTTGTTGGCCGTCTACGGCATTGGTGAGGAAACGGCTGATTCAATTCTTCTGTATGCCGCCGGAAAGCCGGTTTTTGTGATAGATGCCTATACCCGGCGGATTGTAGATAGGCTGGGTTTGCCGGTGGAAGGCCGGCGGTATGCAGATTATCAGAAATTGTTTATGCATAACCTACCGCAGGAAACAGCCTTATTTAATGAATACCACGCGCTTCTGGTAGTTCTGGCCAAGAATTGTTGTTTAAAAAACTATCCGGCCTGCCTTCGGTGTTGTTTGCTGGATGTGTGCAGAGAGGGGTCTGGTTTACCTGCGAAATTATCTTCGGAATGAACCCCTTTAACAGGGCAAAAAACGATAGTCCGCCAAAGGTTGGTTATTTTGCTTTTTTACGGTAAGATATATGGCGGGAGTCTGACAATGACGGTTAACGATTGCGAATTCAGCCAGGTCGGGCAGGTTGGGTATATTACTCTGGTCCAAACAGAGCGGTCTAACTTTTATCAAGAATTGCCTGAAATCTGCACCCGCATTAATGGTGAAGAAGGTATTTGGCTGGTTGTGGTGCGGATCGCGGATGGTTTGACTTTTGGTCCGGCGCATTACCTGCGTTCTTCCGCCAGCGACCTGCCGGTTCTTTCTCCGGCTGCGGCCATAGGGGAGATCAACCGCCCCACTATCGCCGTGCTGATGGGTGATACTATCGGCCCGGCGCTGGAAGTGGCCCTGGCCTGTGACATGCGTATCGGTGTAGAAACCGCCTCCTTTGGCTTGCCGCAGATTACTAACGGGAATATACCGGTTGACGGCGGCACACAGCGGCTGGCGCGCCTGGTAGGCAAAAGCAAAGCCCTGGAATTAATACTTACCGGAGAGTTAATTGGGGCGGCTGAAGCACTGGAAACAGGACTTATCAACCGCATGGTCAAATCCGAGAACCTTCAGGCCGAAGTGGAGTCTCTGGCTGCCACTTTGACCGCCAAAGCACCCCTGGCAATGCGCTACTGCAAAGAAGCGGTGAATAAGGGGTTGGACTTGACTTTGGAGCAGGCTTTAAGGCTGGAGGCTGATTTATATTTCCTTTTGCACACCACCTCTGATCGCACGGAGGGTGTCCAGTCCTTCCTGCAAAAAAGGAAACCCCACTACCAGGGAAAGTAAATCGCGATGGGTCTGCTAAAACCTGAAAAGGTATTGCCGGATGTAAAAAAACCCGGAGTTGGACAAACCTGGAATGGGTGAATTTGAAACGATCATCTACGAGAAAAACGGAAGCATTGGATGCATTACGCTTAACCGTCCCAGAGCTCTGAATGCTTATAACATCCGTATGCGGGATGAACTGTATGAAGTGCTGGGCGCCATTCGGGATGATTCGGAAGTCCGTGTAGTGTTATTGAAGGGCGCTGGAGAAAAAGCCTTCTGCGCCGGAGCGGATTTGACGGAGTTTCTTTCGGCGCCACCGCCGGTTTTTGCCCGGACAGCTCGTTTTGAAAGAGATATCTGGGGGCGGTTTGCCGGCTTGCCCCAGCCTTTGATAGCTGCGATGCAGGGATATGTGTTGGGATCAGGCATTGAAATGTCACTTTATTGTGATATCCGTTTATGTTCGGAGGATGCCCAATTCGGGTTGCCGGAAGTGACGCTGGGTATTATTCCGGCTGCAGGGGGATCGCAAACTCTGCCCAGGCAAATCGGAACTTCCAGAGCGCTGGATATTTTATTGACGGGACGCTGGATTAAGGCTGAAGAAGCCCGCCGGTTCAGACTGGTAAACCGGGTACTGGCGCGTTCCGAGCTATATCCGGAGGCGGAAAGGATAGCCCGCCGGATAGCCGGTTTTGAACCACTGGCAGTTACCCTGGCAAAAGCCGCGGTTAAGCGGGGGTTGGAAATGACCCTCAATGACGGATTGCAGATGGAGCGCCGGCTGGCAGGATCGTTCTGAATTCAGGCAATGCCTGGTTATGTCTGAATAAATTCGGCAGATTCAAAATGACGATATTCGTGTTGGATTTATATTTGATTTCAGGGCTGATTTAGTCTAAAGTGATTTAAGTTACATTCGCAAATGGCAATCGTTACAGAATAAAAATAAAAAATAATTCGCAGGAGGAATATCAGTGGACAAGGTTTTTCCCAGTGTTGAAGAAGCGGTAAAAGATATTCCGGATGGAGCCACGGTTGGCTTCACCGGCTTCTTCACATGCGGCAATCCAGTCTATTTGACCAGGGCACTGGCCAAACAGGGTTCTAAAAACCTGACCATCGTGGTCATGCAGTTGGGAGTCGGCAACGATGAAATCAATCTGCTGCTTGAAAACGGACAGGTTAAAAAGGCGATCTGCAACTATCCGTTTTACCGTTCATTCAGTCGCCAATCACTTTTTGAACAGCTAATGAAGGCTGGGAAAGTCGAGTGTGAATTATTCCCAATGGGGACTTTTGCCGAGAAATTACGAGCCGCCGGAGCCGGCATTCCGGCTTTCTATACTCCTACAGGCGCCGGCACATTACTGGCGGAAGGTAAAGAAGCCCGGACGTTTAACGGGAGAGAATGTTTGATGGAGACGGCTTTGCCTCTGGATTACGGCCTGGTACATGCCTGGAAAGCGGACCGCATGGGCAATGTGGTTTTTCGGAAAACTGCCCGCAACTACAATCCGGATGTGGCTAAAGCCGCCAGAATCACCATAGTGGAAGCCGAAAACGTAGTTGAGCCGGGTGAGCTTGACCCGGACCTGATTCATTTGCCCAGTGTTTATGTGACGAGAGTGGTAAAGGTCGATCGTCCCAAGATTAATGTTACAATCGAGAAAAGCTAATCTTGATCGACAAGTTTGTTGGAGGAAACAAATGGTTAAAAAACTAGAAGGTGTTGCCAGAGAACTGATTGCTCTTAGAATAGCCAATGAAATACCGGATGGCAGCTATGCCAACCTGGGCATTGGTATCCCAACCCTGGTCTCTAACTGGATTGAAGGGCGGGATGTGGTGCTGGAGGCTGAGGTGGGTATGCTCAACACTGGGCCGCTGGCTTTTGATGAAGCCATAGACCAGGACTTGATAAATGCTTCCTGCCAGCCGGTAACCGAGTTGCCGGGATGCAGTTATTTTTCCAGTTCAGAATCTTTTGCTATGATTCGCGGCGGTCGCATGGACTATGCCGTGCTGGGCGCACTGCAGGTGGCTGAGAACGGCGACTATGCCGGATGGAATGTGCCTTCGGCTAATCGCGGCAAGCTGGGGAATGTGGGTGGTTCAATGGATTTGGCAGTGGGAGCCCGCAATCTGTTCATCGCCATGGAACACTATACAACCAGCGGAGAACCTAAAATTTTAAAGAGATGCACCTATCCCATCACGGCCCGCGGTGTGGTCAAGAAAATATTTACCAATCTGGCAGTTATTGATGTTACCCCCGAAGGTCTGGTATTGAGAGAAGTAGCCGCCGGCTTGACCGCTGAAAATGTGCAGTCCGTGACTGAAGCCAAATTGATCATATCCAAAGACCTCAAAGAAATGGCTTTATAAAAACCGGTCAGACCAAAATTACCAAAGAACGAACAAAAAGCCCGCTCAAACATAGAGCGGGCTTTGGCTGTTTTACTGATTATCGCCGCAGGCTTGGTTGGCTGACCGAACTCCGGCAGGCCGGTCAGGGCGTCGGGTTGCGGAATCAGCCTCATTTTATCTCTATTTGCTCCTTGAGAACCAGCGCCTGATTTCAGAAAAGATTTTCTTAAAGCTTGTTCCAAAACGGTTCTCTTTCTTTACAGCTAACGGTCTCTTACTCCTGAATCCAGGTTGCTGCTGAAGTTCTTTCAGAGCCTTGATTTGATCTTCAAGGTTCTCTGTTTCAGTTTTTCTGACAAGCATCACTATCCTGTCTTTTCCGGTTTGGTTTGACAAGTCTTAATTCCTGTATAGTAAATCCCGGTAATTTTTTATTCTATAATGACTGGAAGGCTCCGGCGGCTTTAGTCCAACCTTTCACTTCCTCAGCAGTAATTGAGAATCCTCGGGGTACTTTGACTTTACCCGAGGTCAGCGCGGCCTGACAAAGCCGGAAAAGCTCCTCAGGTTTGGTCTCTGCCAGTGCCTGAATGGAGCGAACACCGGCGCCCTTGACGAGTAATTCAATCACCTGGTCTTTGGCTCCCAGCACCGCCAGACCGGACATCAACATGGCCATATCTATTAAACTTTGCGCCCGGCTTTGGCTGATGCGCAGGGCTGAAGCAACAGCCGCTGCTTCGGCCAGACTCAACTCCCCAATAGTTGATAGGCCTTTTTTGGCCAGACCGGCGCTGTATTTTTCACCGATCCCTTCAATCTCCTTGACGGGCCGGTTGCTGAGGACTGCCCAGAAATGTATAGGGGTGGCGGATTTGTCAACTGCCTGACCGGCTGACGGCTCCTGACGTATGATGCCGCCTAATCTGGTAACACCCGCCGATTCCGTTTCTTTGGTGCCGGCGGCATGGACCTCAAATTGCCAACCACCGGATTTTAAAAGCGCTGCCGCTTCTTCCAGGCTGAGGCCTACCAGTTGCGGAATATTGATTCCCCTGGCAGGGGTGGTGACTGCCGGTGGAGTTTTGATTTCTCCCCTGTCTACGGGGGTAGCTGCCGGCGGTGTTTTAATTTCTCCCCTTTCGGCGGTAGTTACTAACGGCTGAGGTTTGATTTCTCCCAATGTATTAACGAAGGAAATGCGTACCACCGAAACTAATCCGGGATCAATTCCGCCGCTCGTCAGGTCTTTGGAAGAAACTGGCCGGATAGACATCTTTCCTTGCGGATTGGTATTCACCGCCACTTTTATCTCAAGGTCAGCATTGCTGAGTATCATGTTGACGGGCACATCCATCCCGGGGAGCAGAGCTTTTTGGGCGTCCGTGAAGGACTGGCCTGCCGCTTTCAGGAAAGACTCCAGGTCAATTTCGTTGGCTTGTGAGTTATCAACCATAATTTCGCCTCCTGTTCCGGTTCATTATTTTGTCTCCGTCCGGCGTGCAGGTTCAATCCGCAACGGGGCCGGTACCGGCACCAGCGTGGCGGTAAGTTTGGAGGAAATTTTAACATCCCGTCCCAGTTTACGCTCCGATCTCAAGTTGCTGGTATTGGCAAAAAGGGTTTTCAACCCGGACGCTTCGGTTTTTTCGGTAGTATTTTCCACAATTTGCAAGTCCATGGCAACTTCCACAGTGGCCTGAGAAAACTGGTAGAAAGTGGGCAGCAGGCCGAGTTCCAGTAATGACACATTTTGCGGTTTTTCCGTGGTATAGGTGATATTGCCATTCTTATCTATAGTTTCGGTGATATTTCGAACAACGTCAACTCGTGTGTTGGCCAGTTCGACCAGCATTTGAGCCGAGGCTCTGTCCAGACTCATTTGAGCATCCGAGATGCCTTCCGCCAGCATCCGTACCAGGTCGGCAAAAGAAGTGGATGGCACTTCACTGACCTTGGTTTCGGCAGGGACCACCGGAAGGCGGAATGCCCTGGACTTTTCAGGGTTGAAAGTTGGTTTAAATGTCATCTGGTTCCCCCCTCAGTTTTTAATTGCAAGTATTAGTCGCCAGGAGTTATACGGCCAGAAACGCGGAAACATCACCGGTTAGAAACAACCGGGTGTTATTCCCGCGCTTCTGTCCCCACGACCTTGATCGTTTCTGATTATTCCGGATTTTAACCAGGCGGTTTGGGCCGGTTGTCAACCACATTGAACTCCGGAGCAATGCGCGGTGGCGGCGGGACCGGCACCATCTTGGTGAACAGCCGGCTGGTGCCTTTCACTTCCTTGCCGAATTTACGGTTATGGGAGACGTCCACGCTGACCGAAGCGCTGAACATACCGAAACCGGCTTTGGCCTTAACACCCACTTTAACATTGGTTTCACTTGAAGAGGTGGTCTTGATGTCCATGGTAACTTCGATAGTGGCTTCCGAAAATTGATAGAATGTGGGTAACAGTCCAATCTGAAGCAGAGAGACATCGATCGGAGGGGCATTTGAGAATGTAACTGAACCATCTGCAGCAATAGTTTGAGTTACTGCCATGACCAGAGGTACCGTAGTTTCGGCCAGCATTTTTGCAGTGTCACACGAGTTTTCATCCAGAGCTCTCTGGGCTTCAGCTATACCCAGTCCGAGCTTCATTACCATTTCCGGCAGGGGTACTGCCAGGAGTTCCTGTCCTACACTTGCCATATTAACCTCCTTTTATTGTGAAAATAATTACTTTATCCTGACTTTAAGCTAGAATTATATGGTTCCAATCAATTTCAGGGCGGCCTGGCTCTCGATAATAATTCGGAGATTCTAGCCAGACGTTTTACGTCCACATTCACCGGGCCGATATGGGAAATATGAAAGCTGGACCTCAAGGCCAGATATCCTGTGAAAGGCAGAGCCGCCAGTGTCTTTCCGCCATTAAAACGCAACACAATCTCTCCGCCGGCGGTTTTTAGAAGTGATTCCTGGAGGGTATTACGCCAGATTATCAGATACAATCCGCGTCCGGGGCCGGTGACGCTTATTTTGGCCCCCATCGCTGATGCGATAGGTGACTTGATTTCGATCTCGTTCAATTTAAATGCCTGAGAGGTGCAAACTCTCTAACAGGACGGGTAAAGGAGTAAAGAAAAACTTTCATAATATTCAGGCCTGCAAACCAAAAGGCCTGCACCTGTATCCACCAATTTATCTATTTTT
>DATIKD010000239.1:0-3533 GCA_035477965.1 Dehalococcoidales bacterium
AATGACAGGTTGGGGTTTTAGATTCATCGCCCCGATGAGTAGTAAAGGAGCATCGGGACTCCAGGATGACAGCTGCATTTTCGAGGGAATGACAGTTATGGCCTGGATTCTCTCCGTCGTTGTCTTGCTGGAAGCCTCGAGAGGCGAGGCTGAAGCATCCGGCGGAGGGAGGCAAATGCCCCTCGTAATAGACTAAGGTAAAAAAGGCGGGCGGAAGTCAAGCCCCAGTAAATCCCGCGCTGTATCGCGGACTGATTTTAAGATTTCCTCCAGATGCTGTTTCTGCTTATCACTCAGTTTCCCAAATATCATATGTATTGAGCGTTCGGTGACCTGGCGGTGATACAGGAGGCTGCCTTTTTCGGTTAACCCAACATAGGTTTTCATATCCCCGTCTTTTTTGATTTTTTCCACCAGGTTGTTTTTTTCCATGCGGTTGACAAGAGTTGAGACTGAGTTGAATTCTTTAAGCGTCCAGTTGGCAAGTTCTTCCAGTGTGACCGGCTGTTTTTCCCGTGAAAGCATGGTCAGTACCCTGACCTGCGGTTGGGTTACGCGCAGATGTTTCAGCTCCATTTCAATGGCGCTGTTTACTATGCTGGCGACCTGATCAAGCAATATATAAAGATTGATATCCCGGTCGTTTTTCTTGGCCTCTCCAATGCTTGCGATGCTTGGTTTTTGTTCATTCATGACTAATTCCCTGAAATCCGGTATTTAGTAATTTCGGCTGGTTTCAAACCGAGTGAACTGTATAAAAGAGTCAAAATGCGAAATCCGGAATCACTGTTGTGCAAATTATGGGCCGGACGATTGACCACTATTTTAAAGTCCTCCAGACTGTTTCTCCCCACCCAGATGCTTCGGCCTCGAATGGCGAGGCCGAAGCATGACAGCTTGTTTTCACAATATGATCCTCAGATTGCCGGACGGATTTTAAACCGGTCCATGGGTACGGCTTCGGTGAACAGCTTCATTTTTCCGGCTTCCTGTTTAAGGATGACCCATTTCAGCCAGTTCCGGTTATCCGTCTCGGGGAAATCTTCGCGGAAATGGAACCCGCGGCTCTCAGTCCGCATCAGCGCGGCCCTGAAGGTCAATTCAGCACACAGCACCATGCTTTCAACCTCATGACACTTGCTTAAATAGTGCGGGTCTTTAGCCTGCAAGCCCGGTAGTTTCGGCTTCAGGTTTTCCAATTGTAACAGGGCATCCAGCAGACGTTCCCGGCTGCGGCGGAGGTTGTACTTAATAGGGGCCGTCACAGACTGCAGGACAGAAACAGCATCTGCCGGCAGGTAACCCTTTTCTTTCTTGAGCGGGGCCAGGCATTTCTCTTTCAGGGCTTGCACTTCAGCCGGATCAATGACCGGTTCTGAGGAGTTGGCCGCATATCCGGCGGCGGATGGACCGGCCCAGCTTCCGCTGATTACGGCGTACATAATGCCTGATCCGGGAGAAACACCCGGAGGCGAGGCCACTGCACCGGCCACTGCCGACCCGGCGTAGCTGGTATCACCGATTGCCCACAAACCTTCCAGGCTGGTACGCATTTCCGGACTAACTTTGATGCAGGAGGTCTCACCATGCAAAGGCACGGCTATCTCGCGTTTCACCTCCGGCGGCAGGCCGTACTTCTTTTCTTTGGCCGCCAGCCTCTGCATCCAGGCCGTTAATTCGGGCAGGCCCTTCTGCGGGCCTTGACCTGATCCTTCCGGCGGGGGTGAAAAATAAATCGGGCCTCTTCCTTCAAGGATTTCTTTCTCCATGCCCACGATCAGTTTAGCGGGTAAAAAGACGCCTGCCGGCCCCATATCCGGCACATACTTGCGCGTCAGATTTTCACCCCGGGCATTGACCAGAAAGGCTGAGCCCACCATTCCACTGTCAGTGTCCTGATATACGGTGTGTCCGTAAAGATTACCGTATTCCGCATTCCGCATCTCGGCTCCGGCCCGGAAGGCGGCGGCAATACCATCGCCGGTACCGGCTACCCAGAACCTTCTGACTTTGTATCCGCAACTGCCGTTGGCCAGCACGGTGGCTTTAGCTTTAAAAATGTAAAAGCGGCCGGTAACGATATCGAAACCCACCGCCCCCACAACTTTCTGGTCCTGTTTCAGCAGGTCGGTAATATGGATTTTATTGAGAATGCGGGTACCCGCCTGACGAGCTTTGGTACGCATAGGCAGCATCAGGTCAATATCCACAAAGGTGATAGAATACTCAGGCGCCCAGAAAGCGGGAATGGTCACCAGCTTGCCGTCCGGCGTTCTGGCCAGTTTGGCCCCCCAGGCGGTCAGGTCCTCAATGGCCGGATAGGTACTCTGAACGTATTTAGTGAGGGCTTCCTGATTATTCATATAGTACCCGGAACTGCGGACCTGGAAGTCTATAAATTTATCGGCGTTGTTATGGGGGCCGAGAAAGGCCAAAAAACCGCCGATTTTAGAAGCTTTGCCCGCCCATCCGGTGGTCTGTTTCTCAACTATCAGGACATCCGCTCCGGGATTGGCCTCCTTTGCTTTCAGGGCCGCGGCCAGCCCGCCAACTCCGCCGCCAACTATCAATACATCGGTGGAAATTACTTCACCATAATCTTCTATTCTGGCCATGCCGTTCTCCTTAAAAACTAAATTGAGTTGTTTGCCTGATTAGAATGATGAGTGTAAGGGCGCCGGAATCTGCGGAATGACTTCGATAGCCTCTTCCGGGCAGGCGCACTCACAGGCCAGGCACCAGACGCAATCTTCCGGATATGCGACTACCGGCTTCTTTTTGTCAGTATCCCAGCGAATCACATCAGCAAAACAGGCATTAAAGCAAGCTTTACAACCCTGGCATTTTTCCATGTCAATTTTGATTTCCCGGATCCAGCTGCCGGACTTATTTTTCATGCGCTACCTCCTCCTGGCGATTATACATAAATTATGCGAGAGCCTTCCTTTTTAATTTTCAAAGAACACTGGCGGTTGATAGCCGGGTCGGGAACCGCCTGCCAGATGCCCCACAAGGCCGGCAGAAAGGCACTGAAGGTGCTTACTTCTGCAATATTATGGACCTTCCAGCCGCCGCCGGAAGGTTTTTTACCGCTGGGATGTGGGGGAAGGTTACCGGCATGGGGAGCATCCGGGCCGGTCCCGGGCCGCATGAACGGGGGTATGTGCATACAAGAGCGCATTTTACACCCGCCGGGGATAGCCTCAAACTGATGGGAAAGCATCACCCAGGGTGGAGCGCCGGCTGGGCCTCCGGCTGAGCCGGCCGTGAGCAGATGACTATAAGTCCAGAAATCCTTATGTTCGGGTGTTCCCAGATTGGGGTCAACCCATTCAATGCGGAGATCCATCACCGGGCCGAAGTCGATACTTTCGGTAGCAATCTGGACCGCGCCGATATGCCCGCCCATCGGCGGTTTGATTACCCAGCGAAATCCTTTATGCTCTTGAGGGCACCATAATTCATAACCCTTTTCCATGTTTACCCACCACCAATCCAGCATCTCCTCGGTCACGCCAGGAATAACATGGTCT
>DATIKD010000240.1:0-10681 GCA_035477965.1 Dehalococcoidales bacterium
TACCTCAAGGTCTTTCATTAACGCTGTAATGGGAAGCACTCCGCCCAATTTGTTGTGTTTGTCATAGAGGGTTACATCATGGCCTCTCTTAGCCAAAGTCCAGGATGCCTCCATACCGGCAAGCCCACCGCCGATAACCATAACTTTCTTTTTCTTGGCAGCGGGTTGGAAGTTGAGTTCTCTTTCGCGCCCGCAAGAAGCATTTACGCGGCATTCCAGCGGTCTGTTCTTATTACGAACATCCATACAATAAACGCAGCCATGACAAGGCCGGATTTCTTCCAGTTGTCCGGAGAATACTTTATTGGGTAATTCATGGTCAGCCAGCAAACGGCGAACCATGGGAACGAAATCCATGGTTCCTTCTCTAAGGAATTGCTCTCCCAATTCCGGGGTCAAACGCCCGGAGGCAAAAACGGGGACTTTGACCCCAGCTTTTTTGACAGCCACAGTTAAGGTTGAATTAGCGCCTTGGCCTTTGCGGCTCCAATCCAGGTCATTGAGAAGACCAAAGACCAGTTTTGATGGTTCAGGATAATACAGGCGATCAGGGTGTAACAAACCTTCACGATGCCCGTAAATATGAGCCCTGCACTGAATGGCATCAGCTCCGGCCTTTTCCATTTCCTTGGCCAGGGCAACGCCTTCTTCAATAGTGGTGGCTTTAGGATGGTTATATTCGCGGATGTTAATCAGGCAGGTCACCGTGAAATCCGGGCTGGTGCGTCTTTTGGTCTCTCTAATAATTTCTGCCATATAGCGGGCCCGATTCTCAAACGATTGCGGACCATATTCATCTTCGCGGCGGTTCCAAATTCTGGAAAGAAAAGTGTTAATCTGATGGCAGGTACCGCCGTTGATTTCAACTCCGTCAAAACCGGCTTTCCAGGCGCGCACACCGGCTTTAACCCAGACTTCCACCATTTCTTTGACTTCATCACGGGACATTGCGCGCGGTACCGCAAAATCAGGACCGGGCAGTTCTTCCTGGGTTAGTGTAGAGGCAGCTTTAGTATCGCGCTTGGGAAGCAACCCCGTGGGATTCCATGGACCGGCATGCTGGAACTGAATCATAATCGGGCAGCCATGCTTGTGAACCACTTTCGCCAGTTCGGAATAGCTCGGGATATATTTGTCATCGGAAAGACGAAACTGAGCTTCAACATGCTGGCAGGCCAGAGGAAATTCAACGCCGCAAGATTCAACGATCAGCAAGCCAACGCCGCCTTTTGCCAGCGCTTCATAATATGCCAAAGCGCGGTCGCCGACAAACCCGGTTTCATGCTCAATATAAGATGTACCGTTGGCCGTTTTGATGAGATGGTTCTTGGTGGTGATTTTACCTATTTTCCCTGGTTGGGATAATAATGGGAACCTGTTGTTTGCCACTAAAACTCCTCCTATTCTATGTGTGTTGATTAAACATCAAATTTTCAGGCTTTAGCTACATAGTCCTCGACTATCTTCATGAGAGGGTTCATAGCGTTGACTGTATTTCTGACGCCTTCCTGCTCTTCGGCGGTTAGTTTAAGCTTGATGACGCTGCGCATGCCTTCTTTTCCGACCACCACCGGCACTGTCATGCTAAGACCTTTATAACCGTATTCCCCATCTTGTATAACATTACACGGCAAAACTACGCCGGAGTCATTCTTGATGGCCTTAATAACTTCTATCGTACCTACCGCCGATAACCAGCCGGCGGTACGGCGCGGTTTCAAGTTCTCCATAGTTCCTAAAAATATAACGGGCTGCCCCCGGATAAATTTCTTGGTAGCCTCATCCACGTTGACCTTTTTGCCGTTGATTTTAACCGAACTGAAAAGCATAACCTGCGTGGGGCCGTGTTCACCGATTACAATCCCTTCAACTGTAGAAGAGGGGACTTTCAGCGACTCCGATATCCAGTAGCGGAAGCGCAGTGAGTCATTCATGGAATAACCCAAAAAGCGCCTTCTATCCTTATTCTGGCTTAATAAATATAGTTCATAATTCAGCGAATCAACCGGATTGGTTTCCAGGATAACAATTGAATCCGGACAATATTGATTTATATTAAGCGCTGCTTCTTTTATGATGGGCATGCTGGAAGGCAGTAAATCGGAACGCTGCTTAATAGCGCCGGTGGGCGCGCCGGCAGTGATCACGACGATATCCGAGCCAGCCATGTCGGCATACTCACCCTTAACAACATTTACGTCCTTTCCGGTGGAAGTGTGCTTTAAATCCAGCCAGTGTCCGGTTAAGGCATCTTTGAATGGGTCCAGCATCACCAGTTCGTCAGCCAGTTTATTAATAATTATATCGAATGAAATACAGGAACCCAGAGTGCCGGCAGCTCCGATAACAGATATCTTCATTTCATTCTCCTTATAAATGTGTTAATTAAAACAGAATCACGGCCTGAGCCGTGATTCTGTTGGTTGAGTTATTTATCTCCGCAGTTATCTACAAGAGCTTTAATTACCTTAAATCGATCATCTACGATTTTCTGAAACTCGGCGATATCATCGTCTTTGAAGTGTGATAATTTGCCTACCAGACTGACGTAATCCTTGATCGGTCGTGGGTTTTCCACACTGGCGGTAAAGCGGAATTTGCCTTCTTCCATCTCCCAAAGCGGGAAATAGTTGGTTCTGACCGCCATGCGACAAACCTGGATGGAAGCATCCGACCCAATTCTGAAGCCGATAATGCAGGGAGCAAAAACGTGCACATAGGCAAAACCATGTTTAGAAGCGGCCTGGGCCTTCTTCAGTTTTATGGCATAGTCTTCCATGTTGCTTAAGCAAGCGGTAGCCGCATAGGCAATGGGATGCATAGCCATAATAATAGGCAGGTTCTTGGCAACCTGGGGTTTACCTTTCTGGAATTTGCCCACCGGAGTAGTGGCGGTAGCAGCATGATAAGGCGTAGAACTGGAACGCTGGTTCCCGGTATTCATATAGCCTTCGTTATCGTAACAAACATACATCATACGTTCATTTCGCTCAGCCGCACCGCTCAAGATCTGAAAACCGACATCGCCGGCATCGCCGTCACCGGTAAAACAGCAGATGGTAGTATCTTCGTTCCCTTTCATGCGTAAATACCGAGAAACGCCGGAAGCCGAAGAAGGAACACCGGTCATCACACAAGCGTAATAAGGCAGTTTATGCCAGGCGCCGAGATTCTGGCCGTGCAATACGGGGGCAGAACAACAGGGGCATGAAAAGAATATCATGTCTTTCCCCAGTACTTTAGGAATAGTTCTGACAGCCAGTTCCGCCAGACATCCGGAACAATAAGTGGTTCCACCGGCAAACTGGTCTTTCTCTATGAAGTAATCGAAAACTTTGGGTAGCTTTCTATCTTGCTGTACCATGGTTAAACCTGCTCCTCTAATGATATCCAGGTGGTCTCTTCGTAGGGCTGTCCTTTGGAGGCGGCCAGAATATCTTTAATCATTCTCTCAATATTGGCGGCAGTAATATCCAGATTGGCAATACCATCGATAAAACTTAGCATAGGAATATTACCAACTTGCGGAGTCAGCGAACGGATTTCTACCAATATCGGACCGCTATTCCAGCCGAAGGCTACACTACGATCCAGAACACCCACTGCCTTCTTCCCTTGCAGGATACTAACCAATCGTTCTCTGGGGAAGGGACGATACATTCTGATCTTTACCAGTCCGACTTTGACCCCTTTTTCGCGCATGGCGTCTATCACTGTTTTCGCTGTTCCGGCCGCACTTCCGGTTGCTACCAGGACGATTTCTGCATCTTTACAGCGGTATTCTTCTATCTGCCCGCCGTGATAACGCCCAAAGAAATCACCGAATTCCTTGTCGATCTGGTCAAACTTGGCTTTGGCTCTCTCCATGGCCTGCATATGACGATAGCGCATCTCGGTGTAAGGCACCAGCATACCGTGAGATCCGGCGCCAAAAGAGACACCAGGTTTAAGAGTCATTCTTTCAGGCTGGGTTTTCAGAACGGAGAGAAACTCATCCACATCCGCCTGAATGGGGATTTTTACTCCCTCAGCCAGGAAGGAGACGTAATAACCATCATAGTTTAGTTGCACCGGCAGTTGAATATCGTAATCTTCCGCCAGGCGGTAGGACTGAATAACCGTGTCAACAATTTCCTGGTCGTCTTCCACAATCAACTGAATCCAACCGATATCTCTGACTGAAATTAGATCCTGCTGAGAAGTGGCCACGCCGTGGATACCCGGAATTTCACGGTTAACATTAACCATCACCACTGGAGCCCTGTATCCGGAGGTCTGCATCATGGCATCATACATAAATGCCAGACCGTATGATGCGGTGGCGGTAAAAACTCTGGCACCCGCAACACTGGCTGCGGTCACCGCATTCATGGCTGAGTTTTCGCCTTCGACCTCGATCATCTCGGCTGCCAGTTCGCCGTCCGCTTTAAACCTGGTCAATTGTTCCACTACCTCACTCTGAGGCGTGATGGGATAGAGAGCAACTATTTCCGGACGGCACAGTCTGACAGCATAAGCCGCGCTGGCATTGCCCGTGATTACTCTGGTTTCGAATTTACGCATTTGTTTTACCACTTTTATTCCTCCGGCACCATGGTTATGGCTTTTCTGGGACACTCTTTAGCGCATATGCCACAACCTTTACAATACTCCAGGTTGGCTACAAAGCTGTCACCTTTGTCAATAATGCACTGCGGAGGGCAGTACATCGAGCAGATACCGCAGGGTTTACATTTAGACATATCTACTACTGGTCGGGCTGTCCTCCAGGTCCCGGTTTCCAGATACAGCATAGTCTCAGTGGTATCTGACCAACAAGACTCATATGGGTAGGAAAATTTGCTCTTTAATGCCATTTAAGTACCTTCACCTCTTTGTATCCTCTTTCTACACTGCGTTTATTTCTTTGCAGCATGTCTCCACTTAAATAATCCCCTAAAATCGCCATAATGGATTCAATCTTGACCCAGTTAGTGGCGGCCGCAAAAGCCCCTAGCAAGCAAGTATTAGGAATGTCCCGGCCGATTTCCTCAACCGCTATTTTGGTAGCATCAATCACCCCAGCTACGGCAATGTTCTTATCAGCTTGAGAATCAAATTTAGAACTGTTTACAATGAGGATGCCGCCGGTCTTGAGACCTGAGTATAGGGTTTTAATTTTTAAAAGGGTAGGATCGATGACGACCATGCAATCGGGGAAGTAAACCTGGGTTTTCTCTCTTACGGGCTTGTCATCCAGCCGGGTGAATGCCTGCACCGGTGCTCCGCGTCTTTCAAAGCCGTACATCGGAAAACTGGCAACATATTTGCCCTCAGCCAAAAAGGCACTGGCTAACATGCGTGCCGCCGTCACTGCTCCTTGTCCACCACGTCCATGAATCCTAATCTCTTTCACAGTCTTTCAGCTCCTTATTATATTACTTGCCTTGTTGCTATACAAATTTATTTAGGCGGAACCTCGGATAGTTGTGGATATTGTTTTTTATTTATAGAGACATACCCGCACGTTTATGGATGGTTGGATGTTTAAAGTTTACCAGAAACCCTTTTCTTTTGTCAATATCGATATCTTGCTGATATGATGCATTTCGAAATCGCCTATTTCATTATGTAAAAACAATGGCAAGATTATGTAAATCTATTTTGGTGCAATGTACCAACCCATTCGTTATATAAACAAATTTTATGATTCTATTAAATTATTTATTTTTCCGAACGTTTACTGAAGAACTCCTTCGGTTTTAAAAAGTTCTATCTCCTGTTCAGTATAATCTAATAATTTACCCAGAACATAGTTATTATCTTCACCCAGCAAAGGAGCCCGTTTGAAATTGGCTCTGCCTTTTCTACCCATTCTGAAGGGCAAGCCGGTCAGCAAAACATTACCCAAAACCGGATGATTGGTACGGACAAAAAAGCCCCTTTCATTAAGATGCCTGTCATGAGTGGCCTGCCTGGTGCTTAAAGAAGGTGTTGCGGCAATCCCCGCTTTTTGCAACTTCTCCGCCAGTTCATAAGACCCGAAATTCTTAGTCCACTGCGACAGATGTTCATCCAGAGCATCCTGGTTTTTCCAGCGGCTCAATTCATCGGCAAACTTAGCATCCTTTGCCCAACCCGGGTCGCCCATCAGGCGGCATAACGCCAGCCATTCGTTTTGGTTTTCAACTGCAATGGCTATCCATTCACTCTCATCCTGTGTATTAGAGCAGGGATAACAGCCGTGCGGCGCCATAGCAGCATCCCGGTTTCCGCTGCGCTCACCTTCACTACCATTTATAATATTAGTCATCACCAGTTCACCCAGGTAATTAGCACTACCTTCAATCATGGCAGCATCAATATACTGGCCTTGTCCAGTCAATTTCCGGTAATGAATTGCCGCCAGCATAGCAAACGCACCGTGCATCGCCTGGGCTCCGTCCGTCCAGGGTGAAACCCCTTCCACATTGGGTTCTCCCCCTGGATAGCCATTTACTGAAGTTGCACCGGTAAAAGCATCGACGATTTCAGCATAAGCCGGTCTTTCTTTATGCGGCCCGCTGCGGCCGTAGCCTGAACCGGCATAATAAATTATATCTGGTTTAAGTTCTTTCATCTGTGCATAACTCAAACCCCAGCGTTCCAGCACGCCTCCGCCAAAATTTTCAGCTACCACATCGCATCTTTGTATCAGTTTACGGGCAATTTCCTGGGCTTTGGGTAAACTCATATTCAAAGTGATACTCTTCTTACCCCAGTTCAAGGTAGCGAATGCACTCCCCACATCCGGCCCCGTACCCGCCAGGCCCTTAGGTGCACCCACTGTCCGCATATAATCAATCCGGTTGGCCGTTTCCAGTTTGATCACTTCGGCTCCCATCACTGAAAGCCATTCGGTGGCATGCGGCCCCGCCCACATCTGGCAAAAATCCAGTACTCGTATACCCGCAAGAGGCAGTTTCTGCATCTCATTCTCCTTGAAAAAGCCTTCCTCAGCCTTTTACCTTATTATCCCAGAATCCTATCCTGTTTAACACCTTATATAACACCCATTTGCCTCATCTTAACCAGGTCTTTACGGTCGTAACCCAGGATCTCGCAAATCACCTTTTCATTATGCTCACCCAGCAGCGGCGCCGGCCGTTCGATTCTTCCCGGTGTGATCGAATGCCTGAAGGGGGGACCGGGATATTTGATTATACCGGCAAATGAGTGCTCAACTTCCTGCCAGAAGTGGCGGTACTCCAGTTGCTCATCCTTCACCAGATCACTGATTGAACGCACAGTCGAGCAGGGCACGCCAAACTTTAACGCCAGGTCCACTATCTCCTGACCGGTGTGTTCCACCGTCCACGAGGAAATCAACTGATTCAGCTCAACAATATAGTCATTTCTGAGAAGCGGATTAGCAAACATTTCTTCTTTAGACCATTCCGGATCACCCAGCATTTGCATCACTTTTGGATAGTGCGGTCCAATCCAGATAACCACGTAGCCGTCTTTGGCCTGATACAAAAAACCACCGAATTTTTTTCTTCCCCACTCGCGTGATGGCGTCAATCCCTGTACAGCATAATAAGCCAGTTGCTGACGGCAGATTGAAGCCACCGCTTCCTGCTGTGAAACATCAATATACTGTCCGGGTATACCACTCTGCCGGCCTAAAACTGCCCCCAGAGTGCAAACTCCTGCAGTCAGACCGGACATTATATCCGCGGCATGATAAGGCCCTTTCAGGGGAGGTTCATGTTCAGGGTCTTTTACTCCCTCATCCGGATTGCCGAATGCTTCGCTTCCGGCATGAGATGCAATCAGATCAGCACCTTTATAGTCACTAAAAGGACCACTTTTCCCAAAGGGTGTTATAGAAGTCATAATCAATTGAGGATTTATTTTATGCAGTTGACTGAAGCTCAAACCCATTTGCATTATCTTTTTGACAGGTTTGTCTTCAATCAAAACGTTCGCCCATTTATATACCAGTTCTTTAAATATTTTTTGTCCACCGGCCGAATCCATATTCAAAGTTAGGCTTTCCTTGTTAGTGTTTAAAAAGAGAAAAAGGCCGCTTTTTTCCGGATGAGGTATATCTTGCGCAAATGGCCCCCAACTGCGAGCTTTATCCCCCAGGCCGGGTTTTTCAATTTTAATAACTTCGGCGCCCATGTCGGACAATAATTTTCCGCAATATGGGCCGGATACAAATTCACAAAACTCAATAACCTTTAAACCTTGAAGCGCTTTCTGATTCAATTTACTGCTCCTTGGACGATTAGCTGAACACCCTGAAATACTTTAAGCCAAACGCACAGATACCGGTGACTATTCATTATTTAGTCAGTTAGTGTCTTTATAATGCTAAATTAAATTAAAGCATTATTCCCAGGTTCCTGGAATGTACCTTTCTGTACCGCTTTTTGCGGATTTGCCAGTTATTTCCCATTACCCGATTTGTTGATTAGACGTGAATGATGAAACGGAATACCTAAATCTCATAACTGCTTCCCAATTCAGGCACAATTACGTCTTTTATTCCGATTTCTCTAAGGGCAGCTGCCAGTGATTGCGACGCCTTGCTTTCACCGTGAACGATGAATATTTTTCTCCAGCGTTTTATTCCTTTTGAAACCCAGTTGATCAAGTCATTTCGATCAGCATGGGAACTGAATTCATCAAATACCTCAACCCGGCTTTTCAGCTTATAAGTCTCTCCAAAAATCCGTACTTCCGGCCACTTTTGCTGGATTTTCCAACCCAGCGTGTTCTCGGATTGCCAGCCGACAATCAAGATAGTATTCCTTTCATCTTCTATGTTCTTTTTCAGATGATGTAGAATCCGTCCGCTTTCCGCCATTCCTGACCCGGCGATAATTATCATCGGCTTATTAATTTCGTTGAGGGCTTTGGATTCTTCGGTCATGCGGGTATACCGCAAATTTTTAAAACCGAATGGATCATCTGTTTTTCTTAAGATTTCATTAGTTTCTTGATCAAAACATTCCGGGTGCATCCTGAATATTTCAGTTACATCCGAAGCCAGCGGGCTGTCAACATACACTGGGATGTCCGGTGTAAATTTAGCCAGGCGCAAGCGATGCAATATATAGACAATTTCCTGCGCTCGTTCGAGTGCAAAAGAGGGTATCAGGATTTTACCGCCCCTGGCGATGGTCTCGTTCAGTACCCTGGCCAACCTGTCTTCCAGATTGGCAATATTGTTGTGCAGCCGGTCGCCGTAGGTGCTTTCAATTATCAATACATCCGAATCAGTTACTACATAAGGGTCATGAATAATGGGTAAGTCCGGACGTCCCAGATCGCCGGTATAGCATAAGCTTAAACTTCGTCCGTTATCCTGAAAATTCATTATGGTTAAAGCCGATCCGACAATATGCCCGGCATTCTTGAAGGTCGCTTTTACTCCATCCAAACGAAATGACCGATTGTAGCTATGACCGTTCATTAACTCTATCACCGGTGGAATATCTTCACGGGTATAGAGAGGTTCAACTGGACCCTCGCGGTGCCTGGCTCGTACTTTATTAACATATGCAGCATCATTTTCCTGGATGTTTGCAGAATCCAGCAACATGATTTTAGCCAGGTCAGCGGTAGCCATGGTGCAATGAATATCCCCTTTAAAGCCCTTTTTTACCAGGTTCGGGACGTTCCCGATGTGGTCGATATGAGCATGAGACAGGATTAATGAGTCGATCGAAGCCGGATCGAAGGGAAAATTAAGGTTCTTTTCATAGGTATCCTTACGTCGGCCCTGATACAAACCACAATCCAGAAGAAAACGGGCACTTGCAGTTTCAATCAAATGCCGAGAGCCGGTAACCCAACCGGACGCACCGGTGAAAGTAATTTTAGTCACTACAAAGCCTTCCTGCCAATTATTAACTGTCTTATATACCAGTTCTTGATAATCTCCACTATTTCTTTAGGATCGTCGCTTAAACGCAAGAGGTTCATATCCTGCTCGTCGATATATCCGTTAGCCAGAGTCTGTTCACGCAGCCAGTCAAAAAGCCCCCCCCAGTAATGAGAATTAAAAAGTATCACCGGAAACGGTTTTATCTTTTTGGTTTGTATCAAGGTCAGAACTTCGGTTATCTCATCCAGAGTGCCAAGTCCCCCAGGAACGATTACGAAGGCAGTAGAATATTTGACCAGCATGATTTTTCGCACAAAGAAATGATTAAAGTGCAAGGTTATATCGGTAAATGCGTTGCAAACCTGCTCTTCCGGCAATTTGATGTTAAGCCCGGCAGATTTTACTCCGGCTTCCTGTGCTCCCAAATTACCGGCTTCCATTGCACCCGGTCCCCCGCCGGTAATAACATTAAAACCCTCTTTGCCTATCAACCTGGCTATCTCACGGGTCTTTTCATAATCGTAACTGCCGGGTTTCGAACGGGCAGAGCCATATACCGTTACCGCCGGCATAATTCCGGCCATAGAGTCAAAACCTTCAACCAGTTCTCCCATGATGCGGAAAAGCCGCCAGGATTCCTCTTTGGCCATCTGGTTAATTTCATAATTCTCCGCCATGTAAAATACCCCCTCATGTTTTTATGCCGGTCAGTCTGGTAAACTTTAAGCTTCAATTCCGTTATAGACTCACGTCATATTATACCATGTATCGCACTGGATATGAGAAATTGGGAACTCTCGGGCCGGAGCTCAGCCTGATTAT
>DATIKD010000241.1:0-9616 GCA_035477965.1 Dehalococcoidales bacterium
TCCAATCTTTTCCGGTGAAATGGCTTGAACATAAATACACCGGAGGACAGGTGAAAAAGCTGTCCTCCGGTCAGTGTTAAAGCTACTTTTTTATCCAGATGCGGGCGTAATCCCAGGCGTTCTGGGTGCCCTGGAGAGTTAAACCGGAATCCATGATGTTGGGTCTGAGCATGAAAACAAAGGTACTGTAAACCAGCGGGATAATAGTGCAGTCATCATAAAAAGCTTTGGTGATAGTTCTCAACAAGGCCGGATCAGGGCCGGGAGCGTTCAGCGAGGCGTTGAACATATCAACATAGCCTTCCGGTTTTTTATTGCTGGGAAGATAGAAACCGAGTCCGGAGAAAAAGACGTTCAAAGTGGTATTGAAGTTCGACCATTCGTTGAGCGGAATATAAACCATTGAGTTGACTTTGGCGGGCTGGGTGGTAACCGCCTGCCAGGCAGCGGGTTCAGGGAATTGCATTTCGACTTCGATACCGATCTTGGCCAAAGCAGCTTGTATAATGATGACCGGATCGCGATTAACACCGGGGCCGACAAAAATGGTGGTCTTAAACCCGTTGGGATAACCGCCGTCTTTCATTAACTGTTTGGCTTTTTCCAGATCAAAATTGCGGGGCGGCAGAGAAGGATCATAAGCTTTGGCCTGGGAAGTAGCCATCTGGTAAGCCGGTTTATCATAGCCGTAACCCGTATTCTTGGCCAGTGATTCACGATCTATGGCATATTCCACTGCCAGTCGGATATTCTTGTTGGCGAAGGGTGAGCCGGCGTTGCCGCTGTCCGGAGCCAGAATGGTGGGGCCACCCGGACGGGTCAGTGTGGTCCATTCCGTGCTCTGTAGTCGTACCGCCTGTTTGGTGGAAGAGTTTAGCATTTCGGCTTCGCCCTTTTTCCACATCAGTTCGCGGGTGGTTTCATCCGCCACGTAGAGCAATATGACCTTATCCAGATAGGGTAACTGGTTGCCCTGAGCGTCTTTCTGCCAGTAGTTGGGATTGCGTACAGCGGTTAATGAAACATCTTTCTGGTAGTCAGTTTGCATGAAGGGGCCGGTGCCCACCATGTTGACTCGCACCCATTCAATTCCTTTTTTCTCGAAAGCGCTGGGGGATACCATGAAATAGTTTTCCCAGGAACGCAGGCTGGTATTTCTCCAGGTAGTATAATTCATCCGGATGGTGTGCTCATCCAGGATATCCCAGGATTTCCAGAAGTTGGTAGTGGCAGTGAACATGCCGGTTTTCTTAAACATATCCAGGTTCCAGGCTACTGCAGCGGCATTGAAGTCGGTGCCGTCATGGAACTTGACCCCTTTTCTGAGATAGAAGACGATGTTGGGAGTGGTTCCGGTTGAGGTGACCTCCCATCTTTCGGCCAGTTCAGCCTGCATGGTGCCATCGATTTTCTCCTTAAGCAGGCGTTCCAGCACCCATTGCTGGGTATTGTAGGTTCCCAGGTTGCCCTCCCACTCGGCTCCGATGGGAGCGCCGGGTGCGGCGGTTTCAATAACTCTCAGGGTGCCACCGAATTTACTCGCCGGAGTGGTGGCGGGGGCGGTAGTGGTAGCCGGGGTGGTCGTGGCTGGGACAGGGGCGGTAGTGGTTGGAGCAGGGGTCGCCGCTTGACCGCAACCGCTCATCAGAACGGCTGCCAGCAGCAGGATAACCAGGGGGATGATTAACCTTTTCAAAATCTTGCCTCCTTATCGAACTAATAAATTAGCCTTAAAGTCGCTGCGACTAATTTTTCAAAAATAACTTGTTAAACGCCCGAATCAACTTAAAGAAGAAACCCTTCAGGCAATAGTTTCTTTTTGAAATGGTATATCATTAATTTGGAAAATATCCCCAGACGAGAAACATCACTATGTCTATGATTTTGCGTTATTGTACACAATGCGCCATACCCTGTCAAGTACGATCGACGATTGTGAAGGACACTTAAGAAGATGGTAATAACTAATAATATATTATTGGATTGAAACTAAAGATAGATTAATTCGAAAAAAATTATCCGCTTTACTGCCTCGCTTAAGCTAAGCAATAGTTTTGACCAACAGGAAGGGTGGACGGCGGCGAGCTTCTTTTAGATCCGGCCAGATCTGTTCATCTTCATCGGAAGCCACCGGTTCGGAGACGGCCTGAAAGGTGAAGCCGGCCTTAATCAGGGAATTGAATATAGTTGAAAAGGTGCGATGATACTTGATTACCCCGGCCACAAACCAGTGGCTTTCTCTTTTCCCTTCCTGGCTGTAACAGTCCACCGGCCAGCATATTTTGACATCCTCGGGGCCTTTAACCCAGCCGTGATGGATGCCCTGGGAAGAGGTCAAAATGGGGTGCTCAATTGAGAACAAAAAAACCCCGCCAGGTTTCAACCAAACGTGAATATTATGAAAAAGGGCCTGAAGGTCGGCCACGTAATGGAAGGCCAGCGAACTAACTACCAGGTCGAAAGATGAGGGTGGAAATTGCAGGTCTTCCATCGGTTGTTTCAGGAAAGATATTCCCGCCGGGGCGTCCTGGGCCGCCAGATCTAACATATTTTGGGAAATATCAACCCCGATGACACTGCGGGCTCCCAGCTTTATCAACCGGCGGCACAACTCTCCGGCGCCGCAGCCCAGATCCAGCACACGGGCCTCTTTAACTTCCGGCAGCAAAGCCAGGATGCCGGACTGCTCCAAAAGATCGTTCAGGCTTTTCTGTTTTTCGCGCATGCGCTTGTAACTGCTAAAGAACCCCGCATTGTCATAAATATTTTGTTTCATCCGAATCCCCCTGTTAATATCAGCCGGGAAGAATTGTTTGCCAGCTAATTTTAATCCAATCAGGATTAAACAGGCAATTACCTGATACAGACCGGATGAAAATCTTAACCCCGGTTGAGGGGAACTGGGGGTGGTACTTTATTTGACACTCTGATCCGGCTGGATTATGATAGCCGTAATTCAAAAAATATCACTAAGGAGGTAATTATGCCTGAAATACTGGATACAGCCCCGCTGGCGATGAATAAAACCGGGTTAAACATGAAGTCCCTGGCGGGCGAAGTAGCGGTGGTGACGGGTGCGACCAGCAATATAGGACTGGCCACAGCCCGCAGTTTAGCCTGGCTGGGAGCCAAAATCGTAATCGCCGCCCGCAATCCTGACAAAGGACTGGCTGCGGAAGCTCTGATTAACCGGGAGACCCAACCGGGTACAGCCCTCTTTGTTTCCACCGATGTGGCTGATGAAGCCAGTATGAAAAACATGGCAGCACGGGCATTTGACCGGTTCGGCAAAGTGGATATCCTGGTTAACAACGCCATGGACATGACATTAGCCGGTCCGATTCTTAAATCAACCGCCCAGCAACTGGACCGCCAGTATGAAATTGCGGTACGGGGGGCGTTCTGGGGTATTCAACTCTTTGTACCAGAGATGCAGAAACGGCGACATGGAACGGTCACCTATATTTCCACCACATTCAGGTATCCGGCGGGTCCCAGCAACTATTGCGCGGTCAAAGCTGCTGCGCAATCGATGATGATGTCGCTGGCGGCTGAACTGGGACCGGTAGAAAAATCCGGTGTCGCGGTTTTTACCTATATCCCAGGGCTGGTGGGGAGGTTCAAACCGGACCCGGACAATCTTTCCAAACGGAGTTTCGTGGTACCCCCTTCAATGCCGGGATATCCCGGGGCTTACCCGCCGGAGGACTGCGCGGCTGCACTGGCTTATTCAATCACCCGAGCCAGGGATCTTCACGGTTCTGGCATTATCATTACACAGGCTTTTGAGCAAATGGACTGGCCTTACCCTGTACCGGAGACTGCCCATAAAAAAGATTTTGACCGTATTCGCGAGGCTGTACAGGTGCGCATGTTTGCCTACCTTGGCCCAGGCTTTCCCGCGCGTAAAAAGCGGCTGGTATCGGTCAACCGGTCGGATGCACCGCCGGATGAGAACATAGATAATTCGGCCTTAAAGTAACCTTTCGGCGGGGTGGAGCTAAATATAAAAATATAAGGCGGCGGTTTGGATAGTGCTTACCCTTCAACCGCCGCCTTATATTGTGACACCTAATATCTAACGTGGTTGGGAATCATGTCTTTATATTTCGCTACCAGTTTTTCCCAGTTGCGGGGCAGTTCGATTTTACGGATTTCGTTTTTGCCGGGTGTGGGGCCGCCGCCGAAGGCATGAGCCATGAAAGCCCCCGGTCCGCCGGCCACGACGATGCGAATTACCCGCGGATCGCGGATGATTCGGATGGTTTCGCCCGGTCGGGGTGTGATGCGGCCTTTAAACAATTTGGCTGTTGAGTTCGGATCGCGGCGGGCAGGTGTCCGACCAAACTCTACCAGGAAATCCTTGATGTCCTGCTTGGTCCAGCCGGCTTTGGCCAGGATGCGGGCATGAGTCGGGTTGAAAAAAATATTGTGGGTAAAAGCGCCGTGCAGATAGTCCTGCACTGAGCGTAAGATGCCTTCATCATCAGTTGAAGTCGGCCAGTGCTGAAGATAACTCTGGGGAAAGGCGATCGTCACCGCACTGTCCGATTTATCCAGTCCCATTTCAACATGCAGCGGTTCCCAGGGGCTTTCCTCTTCATTTTCGGAGGCCACCGCAGTGTATTTCAAGGGATTACCCATCACACCCATGTCTTCAATCCCTTTGCGGATGCCGCCCAGATTTTTAATGATCAGGCCCATGGTGCGGCCGATAGCGGCATTGGCGATATTGCCCGGGCTCATCATGCCGGAGGAATAATTCAGTTGAATATCGCGCCGGATAGGGCCGTTGACGATCCAGAGAGGCGACCATGACCCGGTGCTGACGCCGAAGGTGCAGAAACCCTGGAAGCCGGACTCCGAATCCAGCAGCAGGCGGGTGGCGGCGATGATGACGGGTAAATAGGTGGGCAGGGCCCCGGCCATCACGGCATTGACGGCTATTTTTTCAATCGTGACCTTTCCCTGGCGGGGAATCAATTTGCCCAGCAGGGTGTCCGGAGGCAGGTCAGTGCCGGTCAGCATTTCCGCTACCTTATCTTCGGTGGGTGGAATTACCGGTAAGCCGTCGGTCCAGCCTCTCTTATAGAAAAAGCGCTGAATTTCATCCAGACTGCCCTGGAAGATAAACCGTGTGGGTTTTTCCGGTTCCCTGGATTTGGGCGACTTTTCCTCTGGGCTCAAAGAACGGGTAAGTGCTGTGATAACATCGTCCAGGATGGCCTGAACACCGGAATCGATATCCGCTAAATCGGTGGCTTCACAGGGGATGGAAGAAGGGACGGCGCGGATAGCCGGCATGGTGCGGCTGGAAGCGGCCGATCGAGCGTCTTCAATAAAACCCTCATTAAAAATTCCGGCGGCGGGGATATTTCTTTCTTCGGCAGAAATCACATCGTACACAAGGTACTTGGCGCATGAACCTCAGTCACCGTAGGTGAAAATGACGGCATCCACCCCCTTTAACCAGTCTTCATAGCGAGCTTTATTGGGCGACTCAACTTCCGGGGTATTGACCACGCTTTCGGCATACCAACTGAAGGAGAGAGTTGGAAAGCGCGTCTTAAGATGTTTTTCCAGGGCCTGTAATATTGGTTTGGATGCCCTTTTCCACATATAGAAGAGGCCGATGGTTTTTCCTTCCAGAGAGGTCGGACGAGGAGCGCTGAGACCTCTCAGGGTAACCGGGTCAACCTCTGCCCATGGACTGAGTACGGCATAATTGGCAGGTTGAGAAATACTTGTCATTCATTGCACCTCCAAACAATCAGTGTTACCCCTATTGTAATACTGATAAAGCCGGAAAGGAAATCGATTTGAGAGAAACGGAGCAGATCAGCGAAAGCTATATTTGTAGGTGGCGAGTTACGGGGCATAGATAGAAGAACTAAAGGCGGCCCTTTTTCAGAAAATGGGCCGCCTTTACAGGTTAGTCTTGTATATGGTTGAAATTTAGTCGTACATTTTAGCCGGGCCGGCGGTGAGGTGCATGACCGGACGCACAATATTGCGCAGGCTGAGGGGGCAATGCTTGACTCCCGGCGGGACATAAGCTACAAAGGTTTCACGGATTACATATTTCTGGCCGTCTATCCAGATTTCAACTTCAGCGCCAAGGTCATGGATGTTGTCATAATTGAAGCCGAAGAAACCGATTAGTTCACCATAAGGATGGGCGTGTTCCTGAACACCGTGTTTTTCGCCGGGTTTGGGAGCGGGGCGACCGGGTAAAAACCACATAGCTTCACAATAAAACTCAGCCCCAGGCACCACTTCACTATCCAGATAGACCATACGCTTGCACCATTGGGGATCCAGTTTGTGCCGCCAGGTTGGGACTTTCAGGTCAACTTTATCACTGAAAACAAAATATTTGGCATTTTTATTTTTAGCCAGTTGTTCATCCAGCAGTTCTTTCATTTTTCATAAACCTCTTTTAAAACTCTAAATTGGACTTACTTATATTCTTCGCCGGTACCCATGGTGAAATGGAATAAAGGTTTATCCATGCGCAGGTGCCTCAACGGGCAGTGTTTCATTCCCGATGGTATATACACCAGAAAACTGCGAGTCAGATTAAATTTTTCATCACCCAGCCAAAATTCAATTTCGCCATTCAGATTGTAAGGGTCATTCATGTCTGTGCCGATGTAGCACAGAATCTCGGGGAAGGGATGAACATGAGGTGGAACGCCGGGCCTTTTCGCCATCTCTTCGGGTGTTATCAATTCCTTGCGGGCCTGCGGCCAGAACCAGACTATCTCGGAATAAAAAGCACCCGGAAAGGGGAATTCTTCTTTGTCCAGCCAGAAGATATGCTCCATCATGCGGCGCTGGCCGTTAAGAAGGCCCTGGCCGATGCTGGGGGCTTCCCCGCCTCTGAAGCCGGGCAACTTAATGTTGGCTTTTATATCAGTTTGAATATAGGGACCGTACTTCGATTTTGCCATAATAATCTCCTTAAGAGTCGTATTACTATTTGTTTCCAAACATTTGATGCATGTTGATAGTGGAGCTTCTAAAGCGACCCATCAAACCGCGGGGCACCTGCTGCTTCAATTCATCCACCGTCCAGCGTCCGCCGTATTTGGTGATTGAGCTCTGAATGTCCGCCTCGGAATACAGGCTAACCCCCTGTCCGCCGACGAAAAAGACTGACCCGCTGATACCGGCCGCTTCTTCAGTGGCCAGGTAGCAGATGAAGGGTGCCAGGTCATCCGGGCTGGGGCTGTTAGCCAGAGGAAGTTTGAAATTATCAAAGACCCAGGGCCCTTTTTCTTTGGGTACTGACATTTCAAATGCGCTCAATTCGAATGAAGCACGGGTCCGGGCATCCGGGGCAAAAGCGTTGCAGGTAATGCCGTGAGAATATACTTCCTGCGCCACCGCGTAAGTTAAACCTACCACTCCGGCATTGGCAGCCGAATAGTTGGCTTGCCGCAGTCCGCCGCCTTTGAAAGCCCCGGAGGTGCAGTTAATGATGCGACCCCATTTCTGTTTCATCATAAAAGGCAGGGCGTGACGGATGCAGTTGAAATATGATTTAGGTTTATTAGAGTTGACTTTGTCCCAGGTCTCTTCGCTCATCTCCCAGACCGGGCTGAAGGCAAAAGTGCCCACCACATTAACCAGGATATCGATCCGGCCGTAGGTGTCAACGGCGGTCTGAATTAACCGGCGGGCTGTGTCAAAATTCGCCACATCGCCAAAAAAGGCCGTGGCTTCTCCCCCGGAGGCACGAATAGCCGCCGCAGTAGTTTCAGCATCGCCGTTGGCGGCTTCGGCTTCTTTCTTCAGCCAGGCCTGTTTTTCAGCGTCCATGGAGTTGAACAGATTTTGATTCATGATGGCGAAACCGGTTGACCCGGGTTTACGATTATTGGTAACTATGCGGGCGCCTTCGCCTGCCATACCCATGGCAATGGCCCGTCCGATGCCCTGACCTGAGCCGGTTACTACCGCAACTTTTCCATTTAGGTTTTTCATTTAGTCCTCCGTATTAATCCCTTTCGGGGGCTGATTAAAGAACAGGGAGAGGCGTAATTACTACTGCTCCTCTCCCCATGTATCGGTTTGTTAAATAACAGCTTTTGGTGTGTTTACTGCATGGTGGAACCACCGGAGATGCTGAGCACCTGACCGGTGATATCGCCCGAGAGGTCAGAAGCCAGATAAGCCACTGCCGCAGCAATATCCATAGTGCTGGTGCCTTTGGCCAGTGGGGTCTCGGGGATAAAGCGGGATTTGGTCATCTGGTCTTTAATATCTTTCGGGGCTTTGACAAAATCAGTCTCCATCGACCAGCCGGGAGAAACTACGTTGACGTTGATGTTATGGGGAGCCAGCATCTTGGCTAAACCGCGGGAGAACAGATACACGCCGGATTTGGCGATATCATACATATTGACACCCGGGAAGGCCATTTTAGCCGTATCGGAAGCAACGTTGATTATTTTGCCGTATTTCTGGGCGACCATGCTCTGGAAAATTGCCTGAGTTACCAGGATGGGCCCTTTCAGATTCAGAGAAAGGTTTTTATCCCAGTCTTCTTCTACCTGTTGCTCATAGGGTTTGGGCGGGGCGGCGATGCCTCCGGCGTTGTTCACCAGAATATCTATCCTGCCGAATTTATCCAGGGCAGCCTTAGCCATAGCCTGACAGTCGGCCTTAACGGTGATATTGCACTTGACAGCCAGTGCGCGGCGTCCCAGTTTCTCCACATCTGCGGCAGTTTTTTGAGCTCCAACCAGGTCCAGATCGGCGGCTACAATATCACATCCTTCCTGGGCCAGTACCATACAAATGGCTTTCCCAAAACCGACCTGGCTAGCGGCACCGGTCACCAGCGCCACTTTCCCCTTTAATTTGAAATCCATGCTTTCCTCCTGTATTATTATTTTCAACTAAGTGACTTTCATATTGTTTGTCCCCGAGCTTTTAATATCATAACAGATGCAACGCCGTTCTGTGAATATACGATTTAAAAGCCGGCTTTTGAACCTGGCTGTTGTATCGGGTTGGCCTGGTTCAGCCGTCCGGCGACTCCGGTGCCATTAAAGAAATATGGGGCGGAAATAGCATGAAAACAGATTATCAACTGATCGAAAAAGAACGTGAACAGCGGGTAATGGAAGCGATCAGGCTGAAAAAACCGGACAGGGTGCCGGTTATATCCGGAATTGGTTATTTTCCGGCTAAATATACCGGTATCGATTGCACAGCGGCCTGGTATGACGGCGAAGCCTGGTTGAAGGCCTATCGCCGGACCCTGACGGATTTCCAGCCGGACATGATTCATCAACAGGGTTTCACTTCAGGGAAAGGACTGGAATATCTGAAGCCGCGCATTACTCGCTGGCCCGGTTACGGCGCCTCTCCCAATCATTCACACCAGGCCATTGAAATGGAAATCATGCGCGCGGATGAATACCACCTTTTTTTAAATGATCCGGGAGACTACTTCTTCAGAGTGAACCTGGCGCGGCTGGCTGAAGAAACGGCCGGGCTGGAGAAATTGCCCAAACTGGATGATATCGGGTTTGGGATGTTCGGCATGCAGCCGATGTGTGAGGCGCTGGCGCAGCCGGAAACGGCTAGAGCCATTGCGGCCATG
>DATIKD010000242.1:0-5506 GCA_035477965.1 Dehalococcoidales bacterium
CCGTTTCGTTACTATGACATTACAGACCTGATAGCCAGGGCAATACGAATTTGACCGGAATTAACATGAGTATACCGCAACATATATATCGACTATTGGAAAATGTGGTAGGGCCTGAGTATATCAGCCAGAAGGAGCATATATTGGCTGCCTACCGGCACTGGTCGCCGCAGAATGCCAGAAAGCCGGTGAGTCCGGGAGCGGTGATCATGCCGGCCAGTACTGAAGAGGTATGCGGTATTGTAAAAATCTGTAATCAATACCGCCTGCCATATTGCCCGCAGGCGTCATTATTCGGCGCAGTGCCTACCTCAACGCCGGGAATGCTGTTAATCAATTTACGCCGGATGAATAAAATCCTGGAAATAAACGAAATTGACCGGTATGCGGTAATCGAGCCGGCGGTTAGACACGTTCAGCTTAAACCGGAATTGCTCAAGCGGGGGTTGAACTATCCAACTGCCTCAGTGGGTCCTTCTTGTTCCGTGCTGGCTAATTTTGTAGCTTCCGGCGATCACCATGTCCAGCACAGCTTTTCTCGGGTATCCCGCTACATTCAGGGATTCGAATGGGTGCTGCCCACAGGAGTGGTGCTCAGAGTGGGTTCTTTGGCCAATGACTCCGGTTGGTTTTGTGCGGACGGGCCAGGGCCCAGTTTAAGAGGTTTGCTGCGGGGTTGGAACGGCTGGGGGGGAGGCATGGGGATAATCACGAAAATGGCAATCGGACTGGAAGTCTGGAACGGACCGCCCGTCTTGACGGTCAGCGGTCACAGCCCGAGATACAAAATCCCGCTTCCTTTAGAGACTCACCGCATCCATATTTTTAAGTTTCCTTCTCTGGATAAAGTCCGGGATGCCATGTTGGAAATCGGCAGGGCTGAAATCGGTTTCGCAGTCCTCAAGTTTTTCTATGCTACTGAAGCAGTGATGTATACAGAATCGGCAAATGATTTTTTTACTCTATGGGAAAGCGGGTTGTATCAGAAGGAGTTGCAGAACGCGCTGTGGGTCTGCCTGGCATGCCGGAATCCGAAAGAACTGGAATACGAAGAAAGAGTTTTAGAGGACATTATGGCTGAAACTGGCGGCGAACCGGTTGAGGAATCGATCCGAAAGAAATACGAAGAGAATGCAGATTTCTTTATAATGGTCAGTTTTTTACAGCGCGTGCTCAAGCTGGGAGGAGGGTGGTCGCCCGCCAAATTGGGAGGCGAATCCATTCACCACCTGTTTGAAGCGGCTAAAGCCATACCGGAATATTTCGATGAGTTCATCAAAAAGCAAGAGATATTGAATGCTCCCCACAATTTTCAGATAATTCCGATGGAATATGGGCATCTGGCACATATAGAACTGCTCTTCTTTTATGACCGGAACATACCGGAACGGCGAATGGTACCCATGGCTATTTCCCAGAAATCACTGGAGTCTGATATCCGTCACGGCTTTCACGCTGCGACGCCATTTTTGGCTCCGGGTATGATTGAGAAATACGGGCCTTTGTGGGGCAACTATTTCCGGTGGGCGGCTGAAATCAAGAAGATATTTGATCCAAACAACGTGTCCAATCCGTCCCGGCAGTAATTATTTTACTTTTTGTATCTGATTTGGCAGGCGGATCAAGTTGATTAGCCGGTATCTTCGCGTAAAAATCAGGAATGATTTTAAGCCTCCTGTCCTAAAATTTTTTAAAACGGGCACTGCTGTTCAAAATATGCGCAGAATTATTGACAACTAATTAAAACCCTCCATTCCGGTCGTAAAAGGTATTCTATAGGGTTGTCCCCCCTCTTCCATATGCTTAGACCTCCCGTGACCTCCAGCATGGCACCTTATTTTCACAACTTTATAATAAGAAATCAGAGCATGAACATTTAGTCAGACTTATAAAAAAATAAGCGAGAGTAAATCGAACGGAATGTGGGATTATTTCGAGCGTCCGGATGGTTTGGTTGTTCAAGGCGTGGCTGGTTGCTATAATTAGATGAACTAAAATGAAGAGGGGAATCTCAAGTGAACGCTGTTAATTCGGAACATCCCTACCGGCGGATCGTCACCAAATTTGGGACCAGCTTACTGACCGGCGGAACCAGCCGTCTGGATCCCAACATGATGTCCAACCTGGTCAAACAACTGGCCGCTCTGCGACAAGAAGGACTTGACCTGGCGGTAGTAACTTCAGGGGCAGTGGCCTGCGGCCGTTACAAGCTGGGTCTACCTAAAAAATACAAGGATATTCCGGTCAAACAGGTGCTTTCATCCGTGGGACAAAGCCACCTGATGTACACCTATGAAAACTTGTTCAGCCATTATGATATTGTGATTGCCCAGGCCTTGCTGACTCGTGCAGTCCTGGTAGACAGAGCAGGATATCTGAATGCCCGCAACACCCTGTTGGCCTTGCTGGACCTGGGGGTTATCAGCATAATTAATGAAAATGATGTGGTGGCCATCGATGAAATAGAAGGCGCTCGTTTTGGGGATAATGACAATCTTTCGGCGATGGTGGCCAATCTGATCGATGCCGATTTGCTGGTGATATTAAGTGATATCGCCGGACTATATACCGCTGATCCGGGGGTTCACGCGGATGCCAGGCTGATTCCTGAAGTTAAAAAGATAGATGAGGATATTTTTGCATTGGCCGGAGGCAGCCGGAGTGGGCTGGGGACGGGAGGCATGTACACTAAATTACAGGCTGCCCAAATGGCAAATGCCTGCGGGATTACAGTGGTAATTTGCAAAGGCAGTGAACCGGATGTGATAGTGCGTCTGGCCCACGGCGAAGCCATCGGCACGCGATTTCTGCCCACAGCCAGTAAAACGGAAAGCCGCGAACGCTGGATGCTGGCGGGGCTTTCGGTCAAAGGAAGACTAGTTATAGACGATGGAGCAGCCGCGGCTCTTGGTAAGAAGCACGGAAGTCTGCTGGCGGCCGGCATTAAGGAAGTGGAAGGTATATTTGAAAGGGGCGATCTGGTCAATGTGTTTGACTCTCAAAACCATCGCCTGGGTTCCGGAATAGTTAATTACACTTCTCAGGATATAAAAAAAATACGAGGTCAGCATTCACGGAAGATCGCGGATTTGCTGGGCTATGATTACGGTTCGGAAGTAATACACCGCAATAATCTGGTGGTGCTTTAAATCAAAAAGTGAAAGATAACTGACCAAAAGCCGGAGATTGAGCGAAAGAACAGCACAAACTTTAAATTCGGCGCGATAAGGCCAGGGCGAGAGGGAACAGGTATGAGCGATAAATATGGTCAACTAGAAGAAAAAGCCAGAGCGGCTAAAGCTGCTTCGAAAAAAATGTCTGGATTATCTACGGAAACCAAAAATCGGGCGCTCGGACAGATTGCCATAGATCTGGTCAAACGGCAGGACGAAATCCTGGCCGCTAACCGAATGGATTACAAGGAAGCTGAAGCGGCCGGCCTGAGCGCTGCTATGTTGGACCGGCTAATGCTGAATCAGTCCAGACTGGAAGGTATGGCCCGAGATGTGGTCAGTGTGGCCGCACTGCAGGACCCGGTGGGCGAGATGTTTGATACTCGCACTTTGCCCAATAACCTTTTAATCGGACGCAAAAGGGTGCCTCTGGGAGTAATTGGAGCGATTTATGAAAGCCGGCCTAATGTTACGGTTGATATCTCGGTGTTATGTCTAAAATCCGGTAACGCAGTAATATTGCGGGGCGGCAAAGAGACAATCCGTTCCAATCAGGCACTGGTTAAAGTTTTGGAGGAAGCTGCCTATCAAGCCGGAATACCGGCAGGAGCCATACAGTTTGTGGAAAACACCGACCATGCTCTGGTTGAACGATTGCTGAAGTTGAATAAATATATCGATTTGATTATACCCCGCGGCGGCTCGGGACTGATCAAGTTTGTGGCCGAAAATGCCAGCATGCCGGTAGTAACCGGAGGGATCGGAGTTTGCCATACTTATGTTGATAAATCAGCCGATGTTCAGAAAGCAGTAGACATAATATATAATGCCAAGGTTCAGCGCCCCACGGTGTGCAATGCGCTGGATACCGTTCTTATTCATTCCGAGGTGGCGGCTAACTGTCTGCCGCTGATTGCCGGTAAGCTGAACACTGCCAATGTAGAAATAAGGTGTGATAAGAGGGCGCTTACTATTTTGGGAAATAATCCGCTGCTCAATTTGAAAAAGGCGGTTGAAGAAGATTGGGGTAAGGAATTTCTGGCTTTGATTGCGGCGGTCAAAGTGGTGGATTCACTGGATGATGCCCTGGCTCATATCGAACGATACGGGTCAGGCCATTCGGAGTCGATTGTAACCGAAGATTACTCGGCTGGAATGCGTTTCCTAAATGAAGTGGATGCGGCTTGCGTTTATTTGAACGCCAGTACCCGTTTCACCGACGGGGGTCAATTCGGCATGGGCGCGGAAGTGGGTATCAGCACCCAAAAGTTTCATGCCAGGGGTCCCATGGGGTTGAAGGAATTGACTACTTACAAATGGATTATACTCGGCAACGGTCAGGTCCGTCCCGGATAATGATCAAAGCAAAAAACTGACATCTGGCCGGCAATTCTCTACAGAGTCTTGATGACCTGGCGCTGTGCTTCGAAGAGTTGATTGATTCCTTCACCGGCCAGATTTATCAGGTTTTGCAGAGAATCCCTGGAAAAAGGTTTGTTTTCGGCAGTGCCCTGAACTTCAACGAAGAGGCCCTGATCAGTCATAACCACGTTAAAATCCACTTCAGCTTGTGAGTCTTCCTCGTAACACAAGTCCAACAACATGTTGCTGCGTACAATGCCTGCACTGGTAGCCGCTACGGCATTCTTCAAAGGCATGTTTTTTATTAAGCCCATTGATTTCATCTGGCTAAATGCCTGATAGAGGGCTACATAAGCTCCAGTGATGGAGGCAGTGCGAGTTCCTCCATCTGCCTGTACTACATCGCAATCCACAATCAATTGCCTTTCACCAAAAGCACCTAAATCAGTGACTGCCCGCAACGAGCGCCCGATAAGCCTCTGTATTTCCTGGCTGCGGCCACTAATTTTCCCTTGCACTGATTCACGCTGATTTCTGGTTAAGGTAGAACGGGGCAGCATGGAATATTCGGCGGTTACCCAACCCCTGCCGGTATTTTTCAAAAAAGGCGGCACTTTTTCATCCAGGGTTACGGCGCAAATCACACGAGTATTTCCCATTTCGATTAAAACTGAGCCTTCGGCAAATGACAGAAAGCCGGGAGTTATTTTCAGATTACGCAGTTGATTAAATAACCTGCCGTCGCCACGTTTCATATGGTTTCACTCCTGTATCCCAGAGGCATATATTGGAAGTATATCATTGAGGCAGGTTAAAAGTCATATAGAACAGCATAATGTGGCATCTTTAACAATATTATTACCGGAGAAATGTCGTTAACTCTGATAAAAATCCTGGCCGTCTCCAAACGCTTCGTTGCGCTTCGGCTTATTAAACAAAATTCGTCAGGTGCCCCGCTGGCCCTCCTAAGC
>DATIKD010000243.1:0-1525 GCA_035477965.1 Dehalococcoidales bacterium
CCACGGGTGAAACAGCGCGTATCATTATCTACCATGTCCCTGCCGCCTGGATTGCGGTGCTGGCTTACCTGATGGCCATGATCAATGCGGTGGGTTATTTGCGCAAAAGGGACCTTGCATTGGATCGCCAGGCGCAGGTTAACGCAGAGCTGGGCACCGTTTTTTGTATCCTGGCTACTGTAACCGGTGCAATCTGGAGCCGCGCTACCTGGGGCGTATACTGGAACTGGGATCCGCGCCAGACTTCGGTCGCTGTCCTCTTAATGATCTATGCCGCCTATTTTGTTCTGCGCAGTGCTATCGCCGACACAGAACAGCGGGCCCGGTTGTCGGCGGTGTACGCAATTTTGACCTTTTTAACCGTGCCGTTTCTGGTCTTCATCGTGCCCCGGGTTTATCCGTCGCTTCATCCGGATTTAGAATGGGGCCGGGACCGCGTGTCGGTTATGAGCCCGGCAGTGCTAACAGTGTTTCTAGCATCGCTGGCCGGCTTTACCGGCCTCTATGCCTGGATCTATCAAATCCAGATGCGCTTAGAAAATCTGCTTTACAAGCAAGCAATAAAAAGGGAGGCTTAGCCCAATGGGCGAACTGGTTTTCGTTTTGGCGGCAACGCTTGCCACCTGGATCGGCCTATTTGTTTATCTGCTACGCCTAGATTTAAAAGTACGGGAGGCCGGGCGGCGTGAAAAGATACGATAAGGCTATTCTGGTAGCTTTGATTGTCGTCTTCGGCGCCGGCATCTTTTATACCGCCAGCGGCGCTTTAAGTACTTATGTCACCATTGCCGAGGCCAAAGAAAGCAACCGGACCGTCCAGGTAAAAGGCACTGCCGTTACCGGCTCGATGCGCCAGATCGACAATAACTCATTTTCCTTTGAACTGGAAGATATGTCGGGATCGGTCTTTACTGTGACTTACGAAGGCGCTCTTCCGGTAAACTTGTTTGAGTCGGACTACGCGGTGGTCAAAGGCCGGTTTAACGACGACACTTTTATGGCCGACAGTATACTGGTAAAATGCCCGTCCAAATTCCAATCAGCGAAAAAATAGCCGGGCAACTGGTAGTTTAAGGAGGGATCATCTTAGTTATAGAAACACTTGGGAAATCTAAGGCAGCGACAACGGACCGCCCGTTGAAACAGATTTATAAATTCTTAAGTTCCATGCATCTTGGTATTGTCCTTTTGCTCACGCTGGCCGCAATCTCGGTTTTCGCCACCACGCGGGAGATGGACTGGGCGATCGGTCATATTTATGAGTCCTGGTGGTATATCGGCATAATCACCTTTACCGCCCTTAACCTGCTATTGTGTACTGTGAAGAGCGCCGGTTCGCTTTTCCGGCAGGCCCTAAAACCCACGAAAACGGCTGCTGCAGACGGTATAAGTAAAATGCCGGTTAACCGCGCAATCAAGCTCCGGGAGCAAAAAAACCCCGTAGCTGCCACAGTCGCCGCCTTTAAAAAAGCAGGCCTAAATATTTCTGTGGAAGAGGGCCCCGATGGCGCAGCGGTTGTTTTCG
>DATIKD010000244.1:0-6317 GCA_035477965.1 Dehalococcoidales bacterium
TAAAAGCAAAATACTCCGCCCTGCGGACTTAAAGGAATATGCCGGCCAGATTGCCATCGCCATCCAGTTCCGGGATGAAACCTCAATGCAAAAAATTGAAAACTGGCTGGTGGAGCATTTTAACAAGGGCAGTTTCGGTCACAAACTGCATACTCTGGGCATAGACCCGATAAGAGTTTACGAGACACTTTTGAAAGGGATTTACGACTATAAATAGGCGTTCTGTTATAAAAACAGGAAATAAAGCCTGCCTGAAATCCCAGGAAGTTTCAAGAAATCCGCTCCGGCGGACCTGGATATCAAGTAACAGCATAAAATATGATAAACATGCCTAAATTAGCCTGAACTGAGGTTTCGCCATACTGTATGGTCACTGAAAGGGCCATTTTTCACATCAGACGGCAGGGTTCCCCTTAAAAAAGTAAAAATACCTCATTTTTAACCCGTTTACCTGGTAGCCAGGCTGCCAATTTCTTTATAGCGGTGGTCTTTTGCCAGGCTGACAGCTCTGGCCAAAATATTCAAAATACTAAAAGCGGATCCCGCGGTCACCTTTGGAGTTGCTCTAAGGGTGATCTGGTCCAATCCTGGCAGCCCTTTCACCCTGCTGTTTAGCTCCACTGCGGTGCGTATTTTATGGAGCCTATTCCACCGCGATGCCCCTTCATTCGGCTGCCGCGTTCATCAATGGCAAAAGACGGATGCCGGGGTGGTGGGGATGCCTGCTAGAATTGAAGTTGCATGGAATGATGCCGTTAATGGTAAAATATGGGTTAATGCTACCGAAGAGATCAGCAACTGGGAATTTATTTTGCCGCGTCTCTACGAGATGTATAATGTGATAAATAATCCGCATATTCGCCGGTATTACTCCTTAAAGGTGGAGGGAAAGGGCAAAGAAGCCCGGTATACCGAGTTGCAGACAACCTGATTTCAGGGGTGAAAGTCAGGCTTTGAAGTAAAAATAACGAAAGCGGTTGAGGTGTAAGCATGAATAAAATATTCAATCTGAACGGCAGGACCGCGCTGGTCACCGGCGGTCATGGGGGTATCGGCCAGGCCATTGCGGTGGGGTTAGCGGAAGCGGGTGCGGATGTGATTGTAGCCAGCCGAAATCTTGAGGCGCTTAAACCGGTAGCGGCTGAAATTGAGTCCAGAGGGAAAAAATCTCTGGCGGTCAGTGTGGATGTAGCCAGTGAGAAACAGGTCAGTGCCATGGTAGAGACTGTTCTCAAATCTTTTAAGCGTATAGATATCCTGGTCAATGGGGCCGGGCTGGCAATTCGCAAGCCAGCGGATTCTTTCCCGATTGATGAATGGCAAAAGGTCATGGACATCAATACCCGCGGCACGTTTCTGTGCTGCCAGGCGGTGGGAAAAGTCATGTTAAAACAAAAAAGCGGTAAAATAATCAACATCTCCTCTGTGCGGGGCCGCTACGGCCTGCCGGCCGGGTATGCAGCTTACTGCGCCAGTAAAGGGGCTGTGGATACTCTGACCCGCACCCTGGCCTGCGAATGGGCCAAACATAACATCCTTGTTAATGCAGTGGCTCCTACGGTGGTTGAGACTGAATTGACCAAAGAGCTGTTAGCTGATCCGGAATACGCCAAAACCATGAAAGCCCGCATTCCCATGGGGCGCTGGGCCTTGACCGCAGATATTGTTGGGCCGGTGATCTTTTTTGCTTCGGATGCATCCAATTTTGTCACTGGCCAAATATTGTATGTAGACGGCGGTGTAACTACCTGGTAACCGCCTTAAGTTCGTATATTCTGAATACAAATCGGGGAGGATCTTATGGGCAAAGAAATTTTGGTAGACTTGAGCCATCCGTTCGGCAACGGTTCGCCTCTGTGGCCGTATTTTGCCGATGTTAAAATTGAAAGAATGCACTACATGGCCAAATCCGGAGTGCTATCTCAAACCGTAACTACGGTAATGCATTGTACCACTCACGCTGATTCTCCGGCTCATGTTTTTGAAGGGGGGCGCTTCACACATGAAATCCCGCTGTCCTGCTATTACGGTGACGCGGTGGTCTGGGATATACCCAAGAACAAATGGGAGTTGATCACCGGCAAGGACCTGGACGCAGCCAACCGGAAACTGCCGATCAAAGAGGGAGATATTGTCATCGTGCATACCGGCTGGAACAGATATTGGAGTGACAGCACTCAGTATTTTTGTTATTCGCCCGGTCTGGGAAAAGAAGCCGGTGAGTGGTTTGTGGCGCATAAAGTAAAGGCTGTGGGAGTGGACCAGCAGGCCCTGGACCATCCTCTGCACACCGCCATCGGCCCGCACGGCCCCGGCCCGTTGAGAAAAGACCTGTTTGAGGAATACAAGCAGTGGTCGGGCGGCCACGAAGTAATTGAGGATTTCCCGGAATGGGAACCCTGTCACAATCTGCTGATGCGCAATGGAATACTGGGCTGGGAGAACGTGGGGGGTGACATCGCCAAAGTGGTGGGGAAGAGATGCCGGATTGCCGGGTTTCCGATTCGCTGGTACATGGGTGACGGCTCAATCGTGCGTATGGTGGCCTTTATTGACGAAAAAGATATCAATCCGGTACCCGACCGGGTCTATAAATACGGGACTCAATAGTGAGAGTTGTCCAAAATTAAAATAAAGAGCAAGAAAAATATGAAGAAAGTAGCATTATCCGATGTTAAGCCTTACACGGCCGCCAAGCATAATAACATGACCGCTCTGAGACTGCAGGGCAAGGAAGAGACAGGAATACAGAAATTCTGGATGGGAGTCTCTTATTTTTTGCCGGGGGGCGGAGCGGAATGGGCTTATGAAGACAATCCCAATGAGAAGGTTTACCTGGTGCTGGATGGGGAAATCACAGTCAGGAACAAGAGCGAGGAAGTCACCTTGAAACCCATGGATTCACTGTATTTAGGGCCCAATGAAGGCCGGGAAATAATCAATAAAACCAACCGCACGGTCACCATGCTGGTGGTGATTAACTACTGAAAAGAGGGTATCAGGTGAAAATCGAAGATATCAAAACTGTTGCCATTATCGGTGCCGGTTTCATCGGCCCGGGCATCGCCCAGGTATTTGCCGTGAAAGGTTTTTCCGTCTTTCTGATGGATATCAAAGAGGAGATGCTGTTGAAAGCGCGGGAGAGCCTGCAGGCCAACCTCCAGCAAGTGGCGGAGGCTGGCCTGATGGAAAGAGAGCGGATAGAATCCGTAGTTCAAAAAGTGCAGTTCACCACTGATCTGACTGAGGCGCTTGGACCAGCCCAAATTGCAATCGAAGCCGTTAATGAAAATCTGGAGCTGAAACAAAAAATATTCCGCCAGATGGACAGCCTGTGTTCACCGGAGAAGCTTCTGTGTACCAACACCTCCGTCATCAGTATCACGGAAATTGCCGCCCATTCGGTTCACCGCGAAAGGATTGTGGGAACCCATTTTTGGAATCCGCCCTATTTGATTCCGCTGGTGGAAGTAATCAAGGGTAAAGACACCTCGGACGAAGCTTTGAATTTGACCTTTGATTTTCTCAAAACAGCCGGCAAACATCCGGTGAAATGTCTCAAGGACGTCCCGGGATTTATTGCCAACCGCCTGCAGCACGCGCTGTGGCGGGAAGCTATTTCCCTGGTTGAAAACGGTATTGCGGATGCCGCCACGGTGGATGAAGCTATCAAGAACGGATTTGCGGTACGTTTGCCTGCGCTGGGTCCGCTGGAGAATGCGGACATGGTGGGACTGGACCTGACACTGGCCATCCATGATTATGTTTTGAAATCGATCGAATCCCGGCCGGGTCCTTCGCCCTTGCTCCAGGATAAAGTGCGCAACAATGATCTGGGTTTTAAAACCGGCCGGGGTTTTTACCAGTGGACGCCTGAAAAAATCAAGTCTTCCCGGGAAAACTTGACCAGATATCTGCTCGAGTGGCAGAAAAACCAGCAATCAAAGACAGAATAATTGTTAATGGACTGTGGTGGTTGCCCAGTCCAAAAGGAAGAATTAATGGACAAACTGATCGTCACGGCGGCCTTGACAGGTAATATCACTTTACCCACGCAGACGCCCTATTTACCCATTTCTCCGGAACAAATCGCAGAAGAAGCGGTAAAATGCGTTAGCGCCGGAGCGGCATCAATTCATGTTCACGCCCGTGATCCGCGCACCGGACAACCGTCTTCCGATCCGGAATTGTATCGCGCCGTGGCTACCTTGATCAAAGCCCGGACCAATGCTATTTTCGTACCGACCACCGGCGGCACTATGACTATGACTCCCCAGGAAAGATTGAGAGTGGTCCCTGGATTGAAACCGGAAATGGCCACCTGCAATCTGGGATCGATTAATTTCTCCATTCATCCTATTGTAGACCGTTATAAAGAGGGAGAATGGAAAAATGCCTGGGAAAAAGATTTTGCGGCCGGTACCAAAGACTTTATTTTCCGGAATACCTTCGGAGACATAGAAATCTTTTATAAGACCATGCTGGAAAATGGGACCAAACCGGAATTTGAAGCCTATGATGTAGGGCATCTATATAACTTATCCTTCTTCTTGAGAAGGGGAATAATCAAGGCACCGGTCTGGATCCAGTTTGTGACCGGAATTCTGGGCGGCATTGGTTCCGATTTGGAGAACATCCTGTTTATGAAGAATACGGCTGACCGCCTGATCGGTGCGCAGAACTATAAATTTTCCGTCATCGGGGCAGGTTATCCGGCTGAATTTTATGCTGACTGCCTTTCCATGATGATGGGCGGGCACGTCCGCGTGGGACTGGAAGACAATCTGTTTGTATCCAAAGGCGTTCTGGCTAAAGGAAGCTGGGAACTGGTGGAGAAAGTGGTCAGGCTGGCCAGAGAGTTAGGCCGTGAAATAGCTACTCCGGATGAAGCTCGCCAGATACTGGGACTGAAAGGCAAAGATCAGGTCAATTTTTAAAACCGTTAACCTTGGGCGAAAGATGAATAATTGCGGGTTTATCTCCGGGCGGAAAATTGGATAACAGATTTGCCGGCAAAGCGGCGGTGGTTACCGGTTCGGCCCGGGGGATTGGTCAGCTATGTGCCAAAATACTTCTCGAGAGTGGAGCCGGATTGGCCCTGGTGGATATTCTGGACGATCGTTTGAAAGAATCGGAAAAAACGCCTGGTAAAAAAGACCCGGTGAAGGGATATCCGGCGTACATCATCAGAGTGGTTGAATTGCCGGCATAATGCTCCCCCGGTAACATTCTTTTCTGAGTGAACCATACCACTTTTAGTAACATTTTAACGAGTGAATACCTGCATTTGACAAGCCCGCCGGGACTATGTATAATGAGTCCTGTTGTCTGAAAAAGATTCAGAGCGCAAGTTAAAAGCGGTAGCCGGAAAGAGAATTACCTGTTGACAGGGAGTTTTCAATCTGGTAAGATGTTAAATGCAACTGAAAAATGCTGCTAACTGGAAGGTGTTAGTCGAGTTGATGAGGTTTTCAGAAACATAGCTAGCTAAAGGTGATAGAACCAAGAAGGCTTGGTGCAAATCACCAAGCCTTCTTTTTTGTTACCAAGCGGTTGCAGGCACATTAAAAAGTGAATAGGGGCTAATATCAAATCTGAAACAGGTCAAGCGGTGAAGGCACACGGTGGATGCCTTGGCATCAAGAGCCTATGAAGGACGTGGCAAGACTGCGATAAGCTTCGGTTTGCTGTCCAGCAAGCTTAACCGGAGATATCCGAATGAGGCAACTCACTCTGGTAAAACCAGAGTATCCATAATTGAACACATAGATTATGGAAGGCAAGCGGGGGAAGTGAAACATCTCAGTACCCCGAGGAGAAGAAAAAGACATTGATACCCTTAGTAGTGGCGAACGAAAAGGGAAAAGCCTAAACTCAGTAAGTTTAGTGGACTTGGATCCTATACTTATTGGGGGTTGTAAGACGGGTCTGCTCAGTCTAAGATGAGCGAAGGAGTTACAAACTTAACCCTAGTCGAAGGTCTCTGGAAAGGGCCACCATAGAAGGTGATAGTCCGGTAGACGAAAGGGAAAAGCTCCTGACTTGTTCTTGAGTACCACGGGACACGAGGAATCTCGTGGGAATCTGCCCTGACCATAGGGCAAGGCTAAATACTCTTGATGACCGATAGTGAACTAGTACCGTGAGGGAAAGGTGAAAAGCACCCCGAGAGGGGAGTGAAATAGTACCTGAAACCGTGTGCTTACAAGCAGTCAGAGTTCGCGCAAGCGAATGATGGCGTGCCTATAGAAGAATGATCCGGTGAGTTAATCTGTGTAGCTGGTTAAGCGACTTTAGTTGCGGAGCCGAAGCGAAAG
>DATIKD010000245.1:0-5127 GCA_035477965.1 Dehalococcoidales bacterium
AGGCGTGGATTATCTTAAAATCACCATGTTGGGTTTTCCCATGGCCGCCCTGGCTCATGCCATGCACGCCATTATCCTGCCACTGCGGGTTGAAGAGTTGAGCGGCCCCGCCTACAAAGCCACTTACCTGGGAATTTTGACCTTCGCCGGGTTGTTAACCGCTATGCTGGTCCAACCGGTAGCGGGTGCTATCAGCGACCATACCTCCAGCCGTATTGGCCGCCGCAAACCATTCATCCTGGCCGGCATATTATTAGCCCTGGTTTTCCTTTTTGCCAGCGGTTTGGTGAACAATTACACCGGACTGCTTATCATCTGGTGCTTTCTGCAAGCCTGCCTGAACGTTGCCCAGGGGCCTTTCCAGGCTTATATCCCGGATTTGGCTCCTCACAATAAAAGAGGCCAGGCATCCGGATTGAAGGCTTTACTGGAAATTTGCGGCGGAGTTGCCTTGTTGAGTCTAATCGGCCGTTTCATGGGACGGTACTCCTCGGGTGCTGAAAGCGAGTGGCTGTGGATTTCCCTGGGTTTGCTGGGCATTTTCCTGGCGGTCGCTATGATTTTAACGGTACTGACAGTCAGGGAAAAAATCGGACGGTCTCAGCCTTTGCTGTGGAGTTCACTCTGGTACAAAACTTTCAAAGTCAGGCTGAAAACCAATTCAGGCTTCCTGCTGTTTATGCTTTCGCGACTCCTATTTGTGATGGGCTTGACCACCCTTCAGTCTTTTGCCCTTTATTATTTCAAAGACGTGGTAGGGGCCGAAAATCCGTCCAAAATTACCGCCGATTTGATCACGGCAGTAGGAATTTCCATGCTGATAGTGGTTTTTCCGGCTGGGCGCTATTCGGACCGAAATGGCCGCCGCCTGATATTGACGCTGTGCGGCCTGATAGGCGCAGCCGGTGTGGCCCTCATATTTTTCACTCATGACTACGGTTGGATAATCTTTGCTGGGAGTTTAATCGGAATTGCGGCAGGGGCCTTTTTAAGCGTCAACTGGGCGCTGGCCACCGACCTTATTCCTTCCGGACAATCTGCCCAGTATCTGGGTCTGGCCAACCTGGCTTCAGCCGGTGGGGCAGCCCTGGCCCGCTTGATCGGCCCGGCAATCGATTTCTTTAACCACTTTTCTCCTAACCTTGGTTATAATCTGATGCTGGGAGCCTGCTTTTTCTATTTCCTGCTGGCTTCCCTTCTCATCCGGCGAATCAAAATCCCACCTTCGTCCGGTATTGCGCCGGTTCAGACATAACAACCTCATCTGGTTTTTCGGCCGGTTAAAGACTGACGGGATATTATCCAGCCTTTGGCTGCCCATGGGAAAGTCTATCCTATAGGAATTTGTCCTGCGAAGATAACTTTGGTATAATTTTAATGTTGTGTCCCCATCGTCTAGTGGCCTAGGACAGCGGCCCTTCAAGCCGTCAGCACGGGTTCGAATCCCGTTGGGGGCACCATAAATCCTCTTAAAACCAGGCAACCTTTCTTGAGTCTGGTTCTTCCCCTGAATCACCCTCATATTTTGTACGGTGCTTCTATTCCGGCTCGCCCGAAAGCTCTTTGCTGGCTGACCGCATAATATAACGCGGCAAAGGCAGTATATACCCACATGCCGGTTATAAAAAACCCTATAATCAGACAGATAAATCCGGCAATCATTATCGGGATTGCCAGCAATCCGATTAAAAAAACTTTTCCGGCATGGCCTCTGGTCATCGACCAGCTTTCAGAGATAGCGTTAATCGGTCCCATTTTGCGGTCAACTACCAGATAGGGCACAAAAGCCAGCTTGCAGGCAAAGATAATCCCCGGCACTATTAAAAGAAGTAAACCGGCACCGATAATTATACCTGTCAGCAGGTATGATGCCAGAGTGGACCAGTAGTTATTGAACGCGGCAAAAAGGTTTTTAACTTCCACCTTTCTGTCCCGGGCAGCTTTCAGGAAGCAATATGACAGTCCATAATAAAAAGGGGTAAACAGGAAAAAACTCAAGACTGACAAGGTAAATGACAACATAAGTTGAGTATTCTCCGGTAACCCATATGTAATAGAAAAGTCAATGTAAGTGAATATGCCCACAATCAGCAGGTAAATTAATCCCGCCAGAAACAGCATTCCAAAGCTGGGCCAGAGAGTTTTCCAGCCGTGCTTGTAAGCCGAACTGACACCCGGAATTACTTCCGGCTCCTGGAGCGAATCCGGCGAAGCCATTTTAATCCCGCATTTAAAACAAAATTGCGCCTCTTCACTGTTAAATGCGCCGCAATTATAACAATTGCTGTTTCCAGCTTCAAACTTGACTCCGCAGGTCGGACAAATCATTGAGTCTTCGCTTATTTCCCGTCCGCAATTTCGGCAGAACATGCTCCCCTCCTTCAGTATAAACTCGTATTTTGTGGCCTGGACCAGCCTTATAGACCAATATCTGCTGAAATATTTAGTATTATAAAAACATACAGGGGGTTATAAGTCAATATAAAGGAGTTTAAAGAAATGAGTAAAACCATCCGTCAGACCGTCACTTTAAAGCCGCTCCGCATGTTATATATGAGATTTTGATGGATTCCCATAAACACGCTCAACTAACCGGCAGCGATTGCCGGATCAGCCGCCGCGTGGGTGGGCGGTTCAGCCTATATGGCGGGGATATTTCCGGAGAAAATCTGGAGTTGATACCCGACCATAAAATCGTACAGTCCTGGCGCTACGCGGACTGGCCGGAGGGCGTCTTCTCAAAAGCCGCCTTTGTACTGGAAAAAACCGAAACTGGGACGCGATTGACCTTTACCCAGAGCGGGGTGCCTGATGATAAATACGCAGACATCAAGCAGGGCTGGAAAGACTATTACTGGTCGCCCCTAAGGACTCTCCTTTAAGGACTCTCCCTGTGAAGGTTGAAGGTTGGTACTCAGCCACAAATTTCGCGTAGGCCGCAGCACTACCAGGTCCGGGAAACAACGCCATGATTTCTTCCGGATGCACCCAGTCGGTGGATCTTTGACTAATATATTCTGGATATGAGGACGGTTGGTCCGGGCTGTCTTCGTAAGCACTGATTGCCTGATGATGGATATAACGCGAAATGTGTATGTATTGGGCTTCATTGTCGATAAGTACGGCTTTGTACACTCCCTGGAATAAAGCCCCCGTTCTATTGTATTTGCGATTAAAATAGGTTGAATAGCGGGTACATAAAGAACTCATAAATTTCCCGATGGCATCGGGACTTTTCTGTTTAAGAAAGAAGTGGAAGTGATTGGGCATTAAAGTATAGGCTAATAGATTGATATGCTGGCTATAGTTATTTAATTGTAGAGATCTGAGGATTTTGTTCTTTTCCTTTGCAGGAATCTTTAAATCGGCCGCTTTTCGACTTAAGGCGACCTCGTCTTTAGGTTGGAGATATTCCTTTAAATACGAACGAAAAACAGCATAGTCTTGGCCATCCTGGAAGATTAATCTCTTGTCAACTCCCCGATTGTAAATATGATAATATCCGTTTTCCACGTATGTCTTGATAGCATTTTTAGCTGGCATGGGCTTATTATACACCTGAAGGAGACCCCTTACAAGGACTCTCCTTTAAGGAGAGTCCTTGTAAGAGTTTGCGGTAGATGTCTGCCATAGATTCGGAAATGACTCTGGTCTCACCAATTACAGGCATAAAATTGTTATCGCCATTCCAGCGCGGCACAATGTGGGTATGTATATGGTCAGCAATACCTGCCCCGGCTACCCTTCCCAGATTCATGCCGATATTGAAATTGGCGGTACCGGTAACAGCTCGCAGCACTCCCACCCAGCGGCTGACTATGCGGTAGTGTTCATTGCGTTCTTCTTCGGTCATATCCTCCAGTACCCCAATATGACGGTAAGGCACCACCAGCAAATGGCCAGGATTATAAGGAAAGGCATTCATAATGACGAAGTTATAGTGTCCGTGGAAAAGAATATGGTTGGCTTCATCTTTGAGTTCTTTGGGTTTATCACAAAAAATGCAGCCGGCGGGCTCGGGGCTGCGGATATATTGAATTCTCCAGGGAGACCAGATTCTTTCCATAATTTTCTCCTTGTCAATTTTCAGCCGTTCAAATCAATCTGAATGAATTATATAACACCCTTAAACAAAAGAATATTGAGTGCGGAATGTTTGGGCAAAACGGGTTTCAACTTTCTCGCATGGCGGCGGCGCCTGACTTTTTCTGAAGCTGAACAGATTGGTCAGGCGCATAATTCGCCTGAAAATGGAAATTCAAAGCGCCCCGCGCCAAGAGAATGTTTCAATTAATTCAGACAGACCCTCCGGAAGTCCCAGTTCTGCATATGGTCTGCCGGCCGATTTCGGGAAGTAAGGTGTCCGTGTAATAAATTCACTGCTGCCCAAATTATGCTGGTTATGTTTGAACACTGTGTTAAAACCGTTCATTCTGCTTGTAAAAGGTTATTCAATGGAGGAAATAAAGGCTGTACCCCTCCTCCAGATGCTTCGGCCTCGCCTTTCGAGGCCTCCAGCATGACACCTTGTTTTCGCGCCGTGATAATGAAAAATCAGGGTATTTTTACGATAATCAGTCTTAACCCAGGCTCGTTACGGAATTTTATTTTGGACAAGAGTGAAATAAAATTGTAAAAAGAGGCTTCATCGTTTATAGTGGAAAATGTTGATGGGTAATACAATTACTTTTTTGGGAACAGCCGGAGCGCGGGTCATGGTAGCCAATCAGTACCAGGCATCCGGAGGCCTCTGGCTTAATTTACAGGACACTGAAATCCTGATTGATCCCGGTCCTGGCAGCATCGTTCAGTCCTCCAGCCGCAAATTGAAAGCTGAAAAGCTGGAGGCCGTTATTTTGTCTCACCGCCACCTCGACCATTCCGGTGATATGAATATAATGGTGGAAGCCATGACACAGGGTGGATTTGCCCGCCACGGCAGGATTTTTTTACCTTCGGATGCGCTGGGCCCCGAACCGGTGCTTTACTCTTATTTGCGAAAATACATCCACGGAATTGAAATCCTGGAAGAAGGCAAAACCTATACCATAAACCATGTCAAATTCAGCACTCCGATTAAACACATTCATGGCGTAGAAACTTACGGCCTGAAATTTGAATGTGGGT
>DATIKD010000246.1:0-2738 GCA_035477965.1 Dehalococcoidales bacterium
GATTGAAGCCCATCTCACGATAGTTCTCACTGCTCTGGCCTTAAGACGAACAGTTGAATCTCAGGCAGGTATCAGCATAAAACAATTTGTGAATATACTTCGTCCTATTAGATCCGGCGTAGTGATAATTAACGGTCAAGAATACCCCGCCAGGGAGGTTATTCCAGAATCAATTCAAACATTGCTCCTAAAACTTGGTTCAGGTCACTAATTTGAGAAACTCAGGTAATACCCTGATGTTTCATTATCACGGTGTGAAAACAAGGTGTCATGCCGGAGCGACCCGAAGCACCTGGTGGCCCATTTCGTTTGTCATGCAGGAGGCCTCTAAAGGCAATTTGGACGAATATTTTACAGGATAAACCGCGCTTTTTACGGACGTGATCAATTTTCACGGCTTAGCCCGCAGAGTTTTATCGATATCTGCGGCAGCCATCCTGCCGGCTCCCATCGCGCTGATCACCGTCGCGGAACCGGTAACAATATCTCCTCCTGCCCAGACCTTATCCTTTTCAGTGCGTCCGGTTAGTTCCTCTGTAACCACCGTCCCGTGACGAGTGATTGCCAGTCCCTCAGTTGTGGACGTTATCAGCGGATTGGGGGATGTGCCCAAAGCCACAATTACCATGTCAACTAGCATTTTATAACCCGCCCCCGGTACAATAACCGGCCGGCGGCGTCCGCTGGAGTCCGGTTCACCCAGTTCCATATGTTCGCATACTATCGACTTAACCGACCCGCGGTCATCGCCCTCAAATTCCCGAGGATTGGCCAGGAACTTGAAAATTACTCCTTCCTCTTCTGCATTTTCCATCTCTTCATGGCGGGCTGGCATTTCTTCCCTGGTCCGGCGGTAGACCAGATACACTTTTTCAGCTCCCAGACGCAGGGCACAGCGAGCGGAATCCATGGCCACATTCCCTCCGCCAATAACAGCCACGTTTTTCCCAATTTTTATCGGGGTGTCATACTCAGGAAAACAAAAGGCTTTCATCAGGTTGATGCGAGTCAGATATTCATTAGCGGAATACACTGCATTAAAGTTCTCTCCCGGAATATTTAAAAACATGGGCAAACCGGCCCCTGTGCCTAAAAATACCGCTCTATAACCCTCTTCCAAAAGCTCATTCACGGTATATAATTTACCGATGACTGTGTCAAGTTTAATTTCAACTCCCAGCGATTCAACGAACTTAACTTCATGCTGTACGATATCTTTAGGCAACCTGAATTCAGGGATGCCGTACACTAAAACACCACCGGCTACATGCAAAGCTTCAAATATAGTCACCTGATACCCCAATTTTGCCAGATCTGCTGCTGCGGTCAGTCCGGCCGGCCCCGAACCGACGATAGCTACTCGTTTGCCCCTGGCAGATTTTAAGGAAGGGTAAACGCCTTTTGTGGATATATTTTCTCTCTCCCAGTCGGCTACGTATCTTTCCAACCGGCCGATCGCTACCGGCGCTTTAATTTTAGAAAGTGTGCAGTAAGCTTCACATTGAGATTCTTGCGGGCAAACCCTCCCGCAAATCCCGGGCAGGCTGTTATGCATTTTTAACTGTCGAACTGCCTCGGTCATCCTGTCTTCACGCAGTGCTTTAATGAACTCTGGAATATTTACACCTACAGGGCAGCCTTCAACACAGTTGCGTTTTTTACACTGCAAACAGCGGTTGGCTTCTTTGCCCGCTTCGGTCTGGTTGTAACCCAGAGCCACTTCGTTAAAATTACTAACCCGGCTTTGCGGGGCCTGACGGGGCATAGCAACGCGGGTAATTTCCTGGTTAGTCACTCTGTCTCCTCAGAATTACGGTAATCCCTTTTTATTGAAGGGCAACTGGCAAGAATGTTTTTCGTTGGCCGTATTTTCTTCTGCAGTATAAAATTTAGCACGGTAAGCCATAAGGTCCCAATCCACCTGATGCCCGTCAAAATCGGGGCCGTCAACGCAGGCGAATTTGGTGCTGCCGGCTATGGAAACGCGGCAGCAGCCGCACATTCCGGTACCATCCAGCATCAGGGGATTCAAGCTAACTATGGTATTAACCCCAAAAGGTCGGGTGGTCAAAGAGCAGAACTTCATCATGGGGATAGGTCCGATAGCAATTACCCGATCAATTTTTCGAGAAGAAAGAATCTCTTTCAGAGGTTCAGTTATCAGTGCCTTGCGCCCGTATGAACCATTGTCAGTGGTAACAATAAACTCATCACTCGTCTGGCGTAATTCTTGTTCCCAGAATAATAATTCCTGCGTGCGGGCTCCCAGGATGGAGATGATAAAATTACCGGCCCGTTTTAATGCTCGCGCAATCGGCATGATCGGGGCAACTCCTACTCCTCCGGCGGCACAGACTACAGTACCGAAATTTTCTATATGAGCGGGAAGACCCAGCGGACCGACAACATGCTGAACATAATCACCCGCCTGCAGGCGCGCCAGGCGGCAAGTAGTAGCGCCTACCTCCATAAAAATAAAGGTTATAGTCCCTCTTCCTGCATCCCATTCAGCCAGAGTCAGCGGAATCCTTTCACCCTTTTCATCAAGCTGGATTATTATGAATTGCCCCGGTCGAGCCTTACGCGCAATCTCAGGAGCGGCCACTTTGAACAAATGGATAGCAGTTGCTTTCTCCTGGTGTTCTTCGATTCTATACATGTATACCCTCACGAGTATCCAGGCAAAATCCTGATTTAGTTGCTCAAAATACAGCCAGGGCTAAAAACGCATTCTTTTT
>DATIKD010000247.1:0-1552 GCA_035477965.1 Dehalococcoidales bacterium
TAAACTGGCCGGTTGCCATTATATTTTGGCCAAAATATTCCTCCAGTACGATTTTCCCGTCTTTAAGGAGAATGAAGCCTCTTGTGCCATTGGTCTCAAGAAGAGTCAGCAACGCCGGAATTTCTTCAGTATTCCACCCCAGGGCCGAAGGGGAAACCGTTTCCCACGTTTCCGAACCTGACGGGGGAAAATAGAGGGGTTCAGTTACCGGTGGGTTATCCTTCCTGCAGGCTATAACTATTGGAATTGCCAATAGAACGATCAGACTCTTTTTTAGTAGTTTCATATAGTATATCCAATTATCAAATCGGCCTGCAAGGTACAGCTTTGTGAGTAAATGGTCAATAAAAGGTGCCGGCTACCGGCCACCGGCCACCGGATACCGGCTACCGATTTACATTTTTTTATTATCTTGTTACACATAAATATCCGCATATGAGAAAGCTTTTTTTGGCAGGTATTATTGCTGCTATGGGCGCCTGTTCTGGGAATGAGCAAAAAAATGAATACCCATTCAGGGACCCGGGATTACCGGTTGAAGAGCGGATGGCCGACCTTATTTCCCGGCTCACAATTGAAGAAAAAGCATCACTCATGCTGCATAATTCCGCCCCGATTGAAAGGCTGGGCATTCCGGCATATAACTGGTGGAATGAGGCTCTGCACGGAGTGGCAAGGGCAGGGAGGGCAACCGTGTTCCCTCAGGCAATAGGACTTGCCGCAACTTTTGATGATGAGCTTGTGCAGAATGTGGCTTCCGTTATTTCTGACGAGGGCAGGGCAAAGTATAATGAGGCTGTTAAGGCAGGGAACCGGGGTCAGTACCTCGGTTTGACATACTGGACCCCCAACATAAATATCTTTCGCGATCCACGCTGGGGCCGGGGACAGGAGACTTATGGCGAGGATCCATACCTGACCGGACAAATGGGTCTTGCATTTGTAAGGGGACTCCAGGGCGACGACCCCCGTTACCTCAAAACTGCCGCCGCTGCGAAACACTTTGCGGTTCACAGCGGACCCGAAGCTACCCGTCATGAATTTGATGCAGAAATATACGATTATGACCTTTACAATACATATCTCCCCGCCTTCAAAACGCTGGTTGATGGTGGCGTCGCCGGAGTGATGTGCGCCTACAACCGCCTCAATGGAGAACCATGCTGTGCCAGCCCCGAACTTCTTACTGACATTCTCCGTAACCGATGGGGCTTCAACGGGTATGTCGTAACCGATTGCTGGGCGCTTCAGGACATGATTACTCATCATAAGGTTGTGGGAACCGCCGCTGAGGCGGCAGCCTTGGCTATAAAAAACCGGGTGAATATTAATTGTGGTGTGGTTTACCGGAAAATACCGGAGGCTTTCGTAAACGGATTAATAACTGAAAAAGAACTTGACGAGGCCCTTGCCGGCGGACTGAAAATTCTGTTCCGGCTGGGGTGGTTTGATGAGGTTGACAAAACCCCCTGGAGGCATCTTGGGAATAATGACATTGCAACAGAAGAGAATAAGTCTCTTGCCCGCGAAACAGCAGCAAAGTCGATGGTTC
>DATIKD010000248.1:0-2850 GCA_035477965.1 Dehalococcoidales bacterium
CCATGACGTAGAAAAAATTAATGATTACATCGTCTCATACCTGGCGAAAAACAGTGTTTTCGTTAAAGAAGTATATGTCTGTCCACATCGGAGAAGTGATGCTTGTTCTTGCATTAAACCCAAACCCTTCTTTTTCCAACAAGCTGCAGCAAAATTTGACCTTGACCTGACTGCCTCAGTCGCTGTGGGTGATCATCCGCATGATATCGATACCACCCAGAATTTACTGGGTTCCGGAGTCTACTTATTGAGCGGACATGGGCGTAAACACTTCCATGAACTAAGGGCTGGAACTCTGGCTGCACCTACGCTGAGAGAAGCGGTGGACTGGATCTTTGCCCTTAAACAATACGATAACAAAGTTCTAAAACTGCAAGAAGCTTTACACAAAGCCGGAGAAGCCATAAAGAACGGCAAGCTGGCAGCTTTTCCAACTGAAACAGTATACGGACTCGGAGCGAATGCTTTCAATACTCAGGCAGTTGCCAGGGTGTTCGAGGTGAAACGCCGTCCAGCAAACGATCCCTTGATTGTACACATAGCAGATATTTCCCAGGCCGAAAGGCTGGTTGAACATTTTGGTGAAAAAGCTCAAAAGCTGGCTGAAAGATTCTGGCCTGGACCGCTTACACTGGTCCTGAAAAAGAGTCCGAATGTGCCGGACATGGTGACATCCGGTTTTCCCAATATTGCCATCCGCATGCCGGATAACCAGCTGGCCCTTGAATTGATACGAATTTCCGGGGTACCGGTAGCAGCCCCCAGCGCTAATCCTTTTGGATATATCAGTCCTACCAGCGCAGAGCATGTTCGCCAGCAACTGGGAAAGGAAGTCGGTATTATTCTGGATGGCGGCCAGTGCCGGGTAGGAGTGGAATCTACCATCATTTCTTTTGTCAATACTCTCCCGGAAGTGCTGCGGTATGGCGGCATTCCGATTGAGGAAATAGAAAAATTAATAGGACCGGTAATACGGAAAAATACCAACCAGGCCAAACAACTTTATCCGGGGCAATTTCCCCGTCATTATTCACCTCACACTCCAGTGATTTTACTTAAGCCTGGAGAAAACCCGCCGGAAGGAAAAAGTATAGGCTTATTAGGCTTCGGTTCTTCAAAAGAGACTGCCCAATTCACTTCGATTGAGATGCTTTCATCGACTGGCGATCTGGATGAGGCGGCCGTTAACCTTTACGGAGCCCTGCACCGCCTGGATGCTCTGAACCTGGATGTGATCGTGGCCCGACTGGTGCCGGATGAGGGCCTCGGAACAGCTATAAATGACAGACTTAGAAAAGCGGCAAACCAATCTATCCAAATCCCGGAAACAGAAAAGAGGCAAACAGAGTGAAATATATTGTGCTTGTCAGTTCGGTATTGATTCAAATGTGCCTGGGCGGCCTGTACGCCTGGAGCACCTTCGTTCCGAGTCTTCGGAATGATTACGACCTGACTACTGCTCAAACTCAACTAATCTTTGGGCTGATGATTGCAGTATTTACCGTGGTAATGAATTTTGCCGGTCGTATGCAGGAAAAATGGGGTCCCCGTCCGGTAGTCATCATAAGCGGGATACTTTTCTTTTCAGGCTATTTAGTAGCCAGCCAGTCCGATGGTCAGTTTCTATTGTTATTACTGGGTATCAGCGTCATTGCCGGGGCCGGCACCGGATTTGGTTATGTTTGCCCTCTGGCTACCTGTATGAAATGGTTTCCCAAACGCAAAGGTTTGGTCACCGGAATAACAGTGGGTGCATTTGGCTCCGGTGCCATCCTTCTCTCCTGGGTGGTGGATAGATTAATGGTCCAGAACATCAATACACTGGAAATATTTAGATGGATTGGAATCGGTTATGGTCTGTTAATCCTGACGGCCTCTTTCTTTATGAAAGCTCCTCAAAAGACCTTAGCGGCAACCACAGTGCCCCATATTAAGTTCGTCCGGTTGTTTAAAGAACGGGCATTTTGGGGCGCCATTGCCGGAATGTTGACAGGCACTTTCACTGGACTATTGATAATAGGTAATCTGAAACCGATCGCTCTATCTTTCGATTTTACTCCCGCAGCAGCAGCGCTGGCGATCACCACTTTTTCAATAGGCAACGCTTTGGGAAGAATTTGCTGGGGTTGGATTGCCGACCGGTACCACGAACGCACGTTAATGGCTTCGCTCATATTTCTGGCGGTCAGTGCCCTTATTCTCTCCTTCACAGGGGTATCAATGGGGTTCTTCTTGATCGTATCTCTTTTGGTCGGATTTGGTTTCGGCGCCTGTTTCGTTCTGTATGCGACACTGGTTGCCAACCGCTACGGCACCAGTCAGGTCGGGATTATCTACCCCCTGATATTTTTGGCTTACGGTTTTTCCGCGATCGTCGGCCCCACCATTGGAGGTTCTCTGTATGACCTGATTGGAGGGTATATTGAGGCAATCTGGATCAGCGCCGCTATTGCCGCTATCGGTGCGATTATCGTCTGGTTACTTTTCCGTGCCCCGAGGGCCTATTATAAATCGATCGACTAAAAATAAAAGCAGTGTGTTGAGGCTTTCGGCGCGTATTTTTCGCCTTACTCTTACGAGTCTGGGTAAATACCGATTATTATCATAATACCCAGTTTTTCTTTATCACGATGTGGAATAAGCTGTCATGCCGGAGCGCCACAAAGCACCTGGGTGTCCCTTTCCGCTGTCATGCCCGAGGCCTCGAAAGGCGAGGCCGAAGCATCTGGCCCCTTTTTCGTTGTCATCCTGGAAGCCTCAAACGGCGAGGCTGAAGGATCTGGCCCCTTTTCCGTTGTCATCCTGGAAGCCTCGAACGGCGAGGCTGAAGGATCTGGCCCCTTTTCCGTT
>DATIKD010000249.1:0-2731 GCA_035477965.1 Dehalococcoidales bacterium
CTATTACCTGTTGACTGGCTGTGTTTTACTACTTGAAGTTATCACGCTTTCTTGCGTTTTCGTCTTCTTTCAGCCACTTCGATCCTGGCTAACGCCCTGCGCAAAGCCGCTTCAGCCATAATGGCTTCCGACTTGGAAGCCGGATGAGACAGTTGTTCCTGTGCTTTTTTACGCGCGGCTTCGGCCCGGGCAATATCGATTTCTTCAGCTCTTTCAGCCGCATCTGCCAGGACTATAACCCTGTCAGGCATTACCTCCAAAAAGCCTCCGCTGATAGACATGATATACTCTTCGCTACCCTGTCTGGCTATCAACTCACCGGCTGTGAGAATTGTCATTAGAGGAGTATGTTCCGGAAGTATTCCCAGTTGTCCAGAGTGTCCGGGGGCAATAATAATATCGACATCTCCAGAAAATACCACACGCTCAGCGCTAACAATGTCTAACTTAATCTTCATCTGTAATATTCAAGCTTTACCAAATTTATTCCAGCAATTTACGGGCAGCTTCAACCGCCTCATCGATACCGCCAACCATAAAAAAGGCCTGTTCAGGTAAAGTGTCATGTTTACCTTCCAGGATTTCTTTAAATCCACGCACAGTTTCTTTAATGGTGACATATTTACCCGGGCGACCAGTGAATACTTCGCTGACAAACATCGGCTGAGTAAGGAACCGTTGTATTTTGCGGGCTCGCGCCACTGTCAATTTGTCATCTTCGCTTAATTCTTCAACGCCCAATATACTGATGATATCCTGCAGATCTTTATATCTCTGCAGCACCTGCTTGACTTTAATGGCCACATTATAATGTTCATCTCCCACTACTCTGGGGTCCAAAATACGAGAAGTGGAGGTCAAAGGGTCAACCGCCGGGTAAAGTCCCTGCGCTGCGATTGATCTATCCAGCGCCACCACGGCATCCAGGTGACCAAAAGTGGTGGCTACACCCGGGTCAGTATAATCATCGGCCGGAACATACACAGCCTGAAATGATGTGATGGAACCATTACGCGTAGAGGTAATCCGTTCTTCCAGTTCACCTACTTCAGTGGCAAGGGTGGGCTGATAACCCACCGCTGAAGGCATGCGTCCCAGCAAGGCTGACACTTCCATACCGGCTAAAGTATAACGGTAAATGTTATCGATAAACAGCAGTACGTCCATGTGCTGCGAATCACGAAAGTATTCGGCCATTGTCAATCCGGTCAATCCCACTCTCAGCCTTACTCCCGGGGGTTCATTCATCTGTCCGAAAACCATCACGGTTTTATCCAGCACGCCTGAAGACTTCATCTCGTTCCAGAGGTCATTGCCTTCACGTGACCGTTCTCCAATACCGGTAAAAACAGAGTAACCGCCGTGAGCGGTGGCTATATTACGTATTAACTCCTGAATAATGACGGTTTTACCCACTCCGGCTCCGCCGTACGCTCCAATTTTTCCGCCTTTCGTAAAAGGTGTAATCAAATCCAGCGCTTTCAATCCGGTTTCAAGAGTTTGAGATGTCCTGGATTGCTCTTCAAAAGAAGGAGGAGCCCTGTGAATCATCCATTTTTCTTCTGATTTGACCTCTCCCAGATTATCCAGTGGTTCACCCAGAACATTAAAAAGCCTTCCCAGCGTGGTTTTACCCACAGGTACTTTTACAGGAGCCCCTGTATCCATAACCTCAATGCCTCGTTCCAGTCCTTCAGTTGGAGATAATGAAACACAGCGTACCCAGTCATTGGGCAGGTGAGATTCCACCTCCATCACGATTTTCCCTTGAGCCGTGTTGATTTCAAGAGCGTTAAACAAAGCCGGTAGTCTACCAGCCGGAAACTCCGCATCCACGACAGTACCTATTACCTGTACTACTTTTCCTACCGTCACATCACCCTCCTGATTAAGAAATTGCCGAAGCCCCGCCTACAATATCCAGAAGTTCAGAAGTAATTGACTCCTGCCGGGCTTTATAATATGCCAGTGTCAGTTCTTCCTGAAGTTCATTAGCACTTTGTGTGGCATTTTTCATAGCCACCATCCTGGATGATTGTTCACTGGCAATGGATTCCAAAATTGTATGATAAACTTCTGACTCCACAAATCGAGGCAGAAGTTTGTCCAATACCGAATTCGCATCCGGTTCAAAAATATAATCATAATTATGTTTTATGACAGATTCCTCCGGAATAACGGGTAAAATCTGTTCAATAGCAGGGACCTGGCGCATAACATTGATATACTGAGCATACGCAATGTACACCATATCTGTTTCGCAGCGCGTGTATTCATCCATAATGATACGGGAGATAGGCAGTGTATCGATCAAAGAAGGTTTGTCACCCAAGCGGGTAAATTCGGCGCTGATCTTACGCTGGTAACGCCGCATATAATCAATTCCGCGCCGGCCGATCACTAAGAGTGAAACGTCTGCTTTTTGCTGTAAAATAAAAGCACCGGTTTTACGATTCAGATTGGCGTCCAATCCCCCCACAAGTCCCCTATCCGGTGTTATATGCACAATCGTAATATTTTTCACGGGGCGTTGCCTGAGAAGCGGATGAGTTTCCTCATTGGCACGATACATGGCAGCCAGGTCGGCGATAACTTGCTTGATTTTATCGGAATACGGCCGTCCCGCCAGGCCGCGCTCCTGGGCTTTGCGCATTTTGGAACTGGCAATCAGTTCCATGGCTCGCGTAATTTTGGCTGTATTTTGAACCCCTTTTATTCGCTGGCGTATGGC
>DATIKD010000250.1:0-3411 GCA_035477965.1 Dehalococcoidales bacterium
ATCCTTGCCCCAGATATCAGCGGCGCTTTTCAATTCCGCCCGCCCTTCATCAATCAGCAGATAGACCGGTTTTTCGGCTTTTCCGCTGAAATAAACCGAGTCATAGCCGGCAAATTTCAGGTGCGGTCCAAAGTAGCCGCCTGAATTGGCATCTCCCCAGCCGCCGGTCAAAGGCGATTTGGCAAAAACGGTATAACGTGAACCGGAAAACATGGGGGTCCCGCTGAAGACACCTGTGCCGAAACCCAGTATATTATCCGGCCCCAGCGGGTCAACCCCGGCTTTCATGCGGGAATAAAGCTCGCGCGCGCCGAATCCGTAGCCGCCGATGTATTTACGGCAATAAGCCTCATCCAGGACTTCCTCTTTAATTGTCTGTTTGGTCAGGTCAACCCATAGCACTTTTCCCATGAATCCATTCGCCATAAAAAAGCCTCCCAAGCATTATTTATTGTGATTTTTCCGGCTGTCTGGCATCTTGTACGATCCTGCAAACACCCTTAACTCAAGTCTAAACGGGCAACAATAGCTTGTCAACGTAATAACCTGCCGTCTTTTTATGCCTGGCGGGGCGTACCATCCATTCTCTTTAAAGCTAAAAGCCAGGCCACTTAATCCGTCTTGAACACTATTCAGCTAATTCTGTTTCCCGAATAGCACCTCTTATTCAGTTTGATTTAAAGCCTTACAATCTTTTCAGCCGTTAGCATAAGACTTGCCCTGTCCCGTGGCAAAATGGAAAACCGGCCGCGTTATTTTCAGTATGTTAAGCGGACAGTGCACAATTCCCCTGGGAATGAAAGCCAGGAAGGTTTGATTCATCAGGTTGCGTTCACCGTCGATGTATAACTCAATCTCAGCCCCCAAATCATTCAGGTCTTTGGGATCAGTGCCAAAAAACCCAATTACTTCATCATAATTATGGGTATGCGGGTCTGGACTGCCTTTATCCTCTCTATCCGTCGGCCAGAACCAGACGCACTCCACATAAAAAGCCCCTTTGATGACCTCACTGTCCAGATACATCACCCGCGTGCTGGTTTCCGCCGAAAGGTTGCCGCCCCATTGTGGCACCACCAGGTTTTGCTTGGGCTGGGTCACCACGTATTTACCGTGTTTAAAGTCTGACATTTCAACTCTCCTTGCTTTCAGGGGGATATTTCCTCTATTTTAAGCTGAATTACAACTTTTTACTATCCCGGTTTTACGATATCAGCCTGTTCATAGCACGGCCCCGACCAGGCATTTTGTGCAGAGTTGAAAAGACCCGCGAAGGGTTCCTCCAAATTATCAGGTGTTTTATGAAAATTACCACTAAGTACGCCCCGGCAAGGCCAGCCTTTGAGGGGTGTACTATTACTATTAAACAAAACGAAGCCCTATCGAGTTTCGTTTTGTTTAGTAGCTTTACCCTCTTAACTAAAGTGCCTTGTATATCTCACGGCGATGCCCAACACGCACAACGGTAACAAGTCGATCATTATCGTCAATTGCATAGATTATCCCTCGTCCAAATAGATGACGGGGGCTGCCATTATTTCTTGACACCCTGAGATCACGCCGATAGAATGACCATAAAGGGGGCATTGTTCATGGCTGAGACTCTGTCTTCAACCATTCTTGAGATAAAAAACTTATCAAAAAGCTACGGTAAATTTCAGGCAGTCAAGAACATATCTCTTGAAGTATACAGGGGCGAAGTGTTCGGCTTTTTAGGGCCGAATGGAGCCGGTAAAACTACCACTATCAAATGCTGTTCCGGATTGTTAAGACCTACCACTGGTAGTATAGCTGTAAATGGTCACAACATTGTTTCCGAAGCTCCCCAGGCTAAAACATTAATCGGTTATGTTCCTGACAATCCGTTCCTCTACGATAAATTGACCGGACGAGAGTTTGCCGTTTTTTTGGGCAGGATGTACCGGGTCGAAGACCGGGTTTTAAACCAAAGGCTGGACAGTTTTGCCCGATTGCTGGAGATCCATGACAGTCTGGATCAGCTTATTCAGGGTTATTCACGGGGTATGCGCCAGAAGATTGCCATCATTGCGTCTCTATTACACCAGCCGCACTTATTGATGCTTGATGAGCCAACTGCCAATTTGGATCCCAAAAGCGCTCGGGCAGTCAAAGATATAATGGTTTCAACTAAAAAACAGGGCGGAACGGTATTTTTGTCCACACATGTTATGGAGATAGCCGAGGTTCTATGCGACAGGGTGGCAATCATTAATAAGGGAGAAATCGCGGCTATCGGCAACGTCGAAGAACTGCGCCGGATAAAACAAGGAAAAACCCTTGAGGACATCTTCCTGGAGATTACCGACCGAAAAGAAAACGAAAACCAGGACACATTGCAGGAAATAACAGGGCAAGGAGACTTTCGGTAATAGTGTATTACCTGGTAATCCTGCTTAAAAAAGAGCTGCTGCTGCTGAAAAATTCCTATTTCCGTACTTCAGCCCAGATTGCTGGTTTCTTTGGTAGAATCGCTTTTATCGGTGCAGTGGCTGGATTGCTGACATGGCTGGTTCACAGGGGTATGCTTGCTCTTTTTGAAGAGATCCCGCCCGAAGCAACGGGAGACCTGGCCAGTTCTATTGTATTACTGGTTTATTCTTTTTTAGGATCCATTGTCCTGTTTTCTGTTATAGAAGAAAGCCGTAAAAGGTTCTTTCTTACACCTGATATGTCTCTTCTCATGGCTACACCCACCAACCCTTCAGTTATACTGATCGTAAGATTTGTAATGTTCATTTCTACCAACTTCACCATGTTGCTCCAGTTTGCCATTTTTGGGCTGCCTTTATTAATTTCACTAGGAATGCTGTTAGAGGCATCCTGGTTATATTATTTTTTACTGTTCCCGATAACATATCTGTATCTGGCTGTTCCGGCCGCACTGGGGATAATTTTGATAATGCTGTTAATCAGGTTGTTTTCTCCCAGGCAATTATTCAGAATAGCTTCAGCCTTAACAATAGCAGTAGTTATGGTATGGGTGAACTTGATAATTGTTTACCAGGATTTTGCCGAAAGGGCCATAAACTGGCTGGCAGGCACACCTCTTTATGACATCCTTTTACCTCTAAGAGCAGTTAGCGATGTAGTGGTTGGCCTTGCGGGCCCTGGTATTAATCACCTTTTTTCAGTGCCGGTGCTTTTAGCCAGCGTTCCGATAACTATCGGCCTGATGGTTATCATAATCCGCCGTGTGTATTATCTGAACTACGAAAAACTACAACTGGCAGAGAGATTCCCAACTAAGGCCAAAACCGCAAAAAGTTTTGATCTATTTTTTGGATCATCCCAAACCGGTGTTCTGGTTAGCCACCACTTAAAAATGGCGTTTCGTAATAAAGAGATGGCTCCAGGTGCATTTTTCATGATGATTTTACCGGTAATATATGT
>DATIKD010000251.1:0-1560 GCA_035477965.1 Dehalococcoidales bacterium
GCAAAACTCATTTTTTACGCAATTTGACCGTTTTTCACATGTTTTTAGCTTTTAAGACCAGATTCGATGTCACAAACCTTTATATTCTAAATAAAATATTTAAAAAATTCAAATTAACAATCTTAATTTAAAATTATTAAACCCGAGGGGGACTTAAATACAGGCGGGGACGGCCAACAGCCGCGTTGCCAGTTTTACCTTCTATCGTGTAGAATCTGAATATGTCAAACAAATATAAAACTACCCGGTCCGAATGGGACAAAGACCGTATTCAGGCCTTGCGGCAGCACCTCGGGTTGACGCAGCAGGCCATGGCCGCCCAACTGGGGATCCGCCAGCAGACAGTTAGTGAATGGGAGACCGGCATGTACCAACCGCGGGGAACTTCTCTGAAACTACTTTCACTGGTTGCGGAAAAAGCCAGTTTTGAATATGAAGCCTCAAAAAATGATTGATTGAACCAGTCATTTCGGACTTTAAGGTACGGAGATTCCGGTTTTCAATCATGTTCATTATTTAGTCCCACTCTTGTCCAAAATAAGTTTAAAAATAAAGCTAAACCAGACACGAGGGGAAAAAGGAAGGCCTGAAATTCCGAGCGTTCTTTATAAAACTATCATCAACCCCCTGTCCCCCAATCCTGGGGGAATTTTTAGCTGGGGCACATCCCCAGACCCTTGCCGGAAGGGGTTCCGGACTTCTTTGATCAGACGATAAAGAATATTTTGGACAGCAGTGATTTAGTCCGCCTGTTTTAGCTTTCTCCTATCCGGACTGGCCGGACCGGCTTCAACATTTTCCTGTCTGTTATCTCCTATCAGGACTTGATTTTTACACGCTAACGTGTAAAAATACAGAAAGGGAGAAACAGCCGTTCTCCGGCAGAATAAACCCGCAGCTGGACAGGAAAACTAATTGCAGCTTGCCAGAGGGCCCGAAATTTCAGAAGTCGAAATTGTACGTTTGTGGCAGGAGAGAGTACAGACTCAGGCAGCCTTTGAGGATGACAGAGGCGAAAGCTTGCGGCTGGTCTACCCGGGCAGGCCCAATGACGGGCGGGGTGGAGATTTCCGGGATGCCGTTATTTCTTCCTCTCGCGGCTGCCAAAAAGGCTGTATTGAGATTCACCGTCTGACCAGCGGCTGGGAATCTCACGGCCATCACCGTGACCCGCATTACAATCAGGTAATTCTGCAGGTCGCCTGGAAGGCCGACCGGTGTCTGCCGGCCAGGCTGGAGGACGGCCGCTCCATCCCAACAGTGATACTGGAAAAACTGTTGACACCAGCCGCCAATAACCTGGCGGAGCACAGTCTGATTTGCCGGGAATACTGCCGGAAAACACCTTCTGAGCAGATAAACAGTGTCCTGGAGGAAGCCGGTGAGCAACGTTTCCGCCAAAAAAGCCGCAGCTTCCAGTCAAGATTAGCCCGGAATGAAGGTCCCCAAATCCTCTATGAAGGCCTGTCTGAAGCCCTGGGCTATTCCCGCAACCAGAAGGCTTTCGCCAGTTTCAGCCAGCGTGTACCGCTTTCCGTATTTTCTCTCTCAAATAACGAA
>DATIKD010000252.1:0-2838 GCA_035477965.1 Dehalococcoidales bacterium
CCACAGACTGCGACGTCTTAAAGCAGAATATGCGGATTCTCTATGGCGAACATGGCAGTCTTGAGTTCAGGAAGAGAAAAACCAGTCCGGGCCAAAAGGCTTCACCCGATTTTGTAATCATGAATGGCAGGGAAGAAGGCATTCAGGCTTACTTCATATTGCCCAAAATAATATTAGCTCATTGACAAGATGTACGTGATAACGTACTATATTAAGTACAAGATAATCACAGCTTGGGGGAGGCAAAGAGATGTTGGCTGCTAATCCATCGGATATCAGAAAGAATCTCAAAGACTACATGGATAAAGTCGTAGATGATAACGAACCATTGATTATTACCCGGCCGGGCGGCCGCGATGTTGTCATGCTTTCGAAAGAGGAATATGACAATATTATTGAGAATATTCATGTCCTCGGAAATAAGGCGAATCGCGAATGGTTGCTGCTTGGGAAAAAGCAGGCTGAGGCAGGTAATTTAAAAGAAGTTAAAATCGAATGAAAATACTCTTCACAGACACAGGGTGGGATGACTATACCTTCTGGCTGGATAACGATACGAAGGTGTTGAAGAAGATCCATCGTCTTCTCAAGGATATTGACCGATCTCCCTTCGATGGTTTGGGTAAGCCGGAGCCGTTAAAATTCGAGCTAACGGGATATTGGTCGCGCCGCGTCAACAAAGACGATAGATTAGTTTATAAAGTAGAAAAAGGGACGATCATCGTTATTGCCTGTAAGAGTCATTATCAGTAATATGATAACCTCCGATTCTTCAGAAAGAATCCGCGAACCACTCTGCTGAAAAGTAGTACTTAGTTATAAGCACGAACCAACCCCTTGAGAATGGTCTACCATTTGATAAATAACTTTCTTTACATTACCTCCCACCATTCGCCCATCCACGCTACAAATACCTCACAACTAAAAGATAACCCAGGAATTTTCCTGCGCCACAGACTGCGACGTCTTAAAGCAGAATATGCGGATTCTCTATGGCGAACATGGCAGTCTTGAGTTCAGGAAGAGAAAATCCAGTCCGGGCCAAAAAGGCTTTTCCCGATTTTGTAACCATGAACGGCAGGGAAGAAGGCATTCAGGCTAACTTCATATTGCACATGCTACTTGACATCTTATTAATAATCGATTAAGGTTAAATTGTTCATACTATCCATTGCAGAAGCACTCAGCCGAAATTTTGGAGGATAAAAATGTCTGATTTTCAACCGTCACCAATGTTTCTTGCGCGTCAAAAGAGATTAGAGAATGCATTTAACTTGATTCGACCGGACCGCGTTCCAGTAGCTCCGGTAGCAATTCACTATTATCCAACCAGAGTCAAAGGAGTTTCAAATAAAGATGCTATGTATCATTGGGATAAACGGCTCCAGTTACTTAAGGAATTGACAATCGAACATGATTGGGATGCGACTCCTCCGCCAGCCTCCGTCAACGCCGCCCAGTCCTGGGACATCTTGGGACTTCAACAGGTCAAATGGCCAGGAGGAGCCTTAACGGAAAACCAGCCTTTCCAATGGGTTGAGAAAGAATATATGCTTCAGAGCGAATACGATGAAATGCTGGCTGATCCAAATGGATTTACCATCAATAAGTTGTGGCCCCGAATTGCAACTACACTGGAACCTTTAAGCCGCTTATTTCAGATAGGCAAGTCTATGCCTTTGCTTCCTTTATCTAATGCCTATTCTTTACCGGGATCGATCGGCTTCATGATTTTGCGGGCAGGGCTCAATGATTTCCTGGGTAAGATGCAGGAACTCAGTCTGCAGACCGCCAGGAACGGTCAACTGGTGGCTCAATACAACCGTGAAATGACAGCCGCTGGGTTCCCCCTGGTGTTCGGCGCGCATGTTTTCTGCGCTTACGATTGGATTTCTGCCAGTCTGCGGGGAATGAGGGGCATTTCCATGGATATGTATCAGGTCCCGGACAAATTGCTGGCGGCTATCAATATGCTGATTCCGTCAACCATATATTCGGCGATTATGATGAATCAGCAAGCCGGGACTAAGGCTGCCACAATTTATTTGCATCGCGGTTCAGCCGGCTTTATGTCAGACGCTCAATTTGCCAAATTTTACTGGCCCTGTCTCAAATCTTTGATCATGGGATTGATCGAAGCCGGGATCAAGCCGATTGTCTATACCGAAGGCAATTACACTCCAAGATTGAAGTACTTCCAGGAGTTACCTCCTAAAAAATTCGTAATGCATTACCAGGATGTGGACCGCAAGCTGGTCAAAAAGATGCTGGGCGATATTACCTGTTTCTGGGGCAATGTTCCTTCGACGCTGATGTGTGCCGGGACAGCCCAGCAAGTTGCGGATGATGTTAAAGAGCTGATTGATACCTTCGGCGACAACGGTGGGCTGATTATTGACGGCACTTTGGGTATCCCGGATGAAGCCAAATTTGAAAATGTGCAGGCTTTGACTGAGACTGCCCGGACCTACGGTAAATGGTGATAAAAATCATGCTTGTCCAAAATAAAATTCGGTAACGAGCCGGGATTTTTTTGTCATGTCGGAAGCCCTTTTCCGTTGTCATCCTGGAAGCCTCGAACGGCGAGGCTGAAGGATCTGGATGAGGGGCGGTCGGTCGTTTGTCATGCCGAAGGCCCTTTTTCGTTGTCATCCTGGAAGCCTCGAATGGCGAGGCTGAAGGATCCGGAGGAGGGGCGGTCAGTCGTTTGTCATGTCGGAAACCCTTTTTCGTTGTCATCCTGGAAGCCTCGAACGGCGAGGCTGAAGGATCCGGAGGGGCGGTCAGTCGTTTGTCATGCCGAAGGCCCTTTTTCGTTGTCATCCTGGAAGCCTCGAA
>DATIKD010000253.1:0-9027 GCA_035477965.1 Dehalococcoidales bacterium
ACCTTCTTTTCCACAGCCCAGGCATTTCTGTGGAAAAAAAAAGATTAAGTGCCGCCCCTGTGAGTTTGGCTAATTGAGGAAGCACTTCACCCTGCCTTAAGATCGATAGTTCGTCGGTCGGGTAGCTAATGTACCCTTGAATGAACGCCGCTGTTAATCGGTTCGTAAATATATACATCACCATTACGGATTTTAAGGTTAAATCCACAATCCGGGTTGGTGCATACCCAGGCTTTATACTGAATGGCTGCTCCCTGACTGCCAAAGTCGGAAAGCGGGACTAAATCTCCGGTTTTGCATTTTTGGCATTTGGGAAAATTGCAGGACGTTTCCAAAGGAACCACCTCCCTACCTGATATACTGAAGTTTAATGCAGTATACAATAAAAGCCGGTTAATGACAATAGCCGGTGGTTTTGCCAGTTAATTTGCTCTGCTTTGCAGGAGGTTAGGCGTTCTGAGAATTTGATTTGGCATGACAGGGCGGTCGTCATTTTCGAGCCTCGAGGTCGACTTTATCCCACATCGGGGCGAAGAATCCGGAGTGGATGGGGCTTAACGAGTATGACTCCAGGGTTTGCCACCCCACCGCCAGATGTTTCGGCCTCGCCATTCGAGGCCTCCAACATGACAGGGAAAATGTAAGCCATATGCTTCGCTAGCGCTCCGGCATGAAAGAGAAAAACGCCTCCAGATGTTTCGGCCTCGCCATTCTAGCCTCCAGTATGACAGGGAAAATGTGAGCCATATGCTTCGCTAGCGCTCCAACATGAAAGAGAAAAACTCCTAGAGATGCTTCAGTCTCCCCTTTCGAGGCCTTCAGTATGACAGGCAAATGGGAGCCTGTGGGCTATTCTTGTTTCACCTTTTAGCCAGGCAAAGCCAGACTGACGATCTTCTCCAAAACAGGGCGTCTCACAGAGGTTATGTGAGGGTGGATTTTGAACCGTATCAGGACTTAACTGTATTTGGGTTAGCTTTTGCAGTTGGGGCAGTTTGAGATGCCGGAATAGCCGGCAGGGTAAAGCAGAAAGTGGTACCCTGATTCTTCTGGCTTTCTATCCAGATTTTACCGCCGTGAAGTTCCACCAGTTGCTTGCATAACGCCAGGCCCAATCCCAAACCGGAAAAATGCTGGCGGTCGGCCTCAATCCGATTGTACGGCTGGAAGATACGCTCTTTTTCAACCTCACTTATACCGCGGCCAGTATCTTTTATCTTAAATAATAGGGTTTGTGAGTCAGCTATGACCTCCAGGAAAATATTGCCATTGTCGGGGGTAAATTTAATGGCATTATCCAGCAAATTCAAGATGATTTGGCGGATGCGCATCTCTTCTCCGTTAACCTGGGGAAGAATGGCCGGAATACTGGCTATCAGGAATTGCCGGTTTTGAGCAATCTGGGGTTGAATATAGTTGAGTAAGTCCTTGAGCAGTATGTTGATATCAACCGGGTCAGTTTTTAGTTTCAGGAGCCCCATTTCGCCCTTTGAAATATCCAAAAGTTCGTCTGTTCGATTATTGAGGCGCGTGGCGGCATGGAAGACGTTGCTGGCCAGGTTTCTAAAAGTTGAATCCGGCGCCAGCTCCTTCAGGGTTTCACTGGACACCAGGATGGGAGTTAAGGGAGTTTTCAATTCATGAACCAGGGCATTGAAAAAGTCGGCCCGTTTATGGATTTCCTGAGCCAGAGCCTGACTGGTGGCTTTTTCTCTGGCGTATAAAGTCTTCATTTCATCCGCAGCTTTTTTACGTTCGGTAACATCTCTGGATATAAACAGTAGCAGGTAACTCCGCCCGTCATGGCTTTCAATGATATTGGAAGTGGTATCAAAATTACGCCAGTTTCCGGACTTGTCTTTAATGCGGTATTCCAGACGCTGGGAAGGGTTCTCCTTTTTGACACGCATAAGATCTGAAGCATCCATCTGCGAATACTTCAACAGAATGGGCAGTAATAATTTTCTGTCTTCGGGATGAATCAAGTCTAAGCCAGGTTTGTTTATCAACTCGGTAGGTTCAAAGCCAAGCTGTCGGTATGAGGGACTGACATACGCAAAGAAACCGCCGAAACTTATGGTAGCAATAAAATCATTTGTATTTTCAGCAATCAGACGGTAACGACGTTCATTCACAATCAAGCGTTTTTCAGTTTGTTTGCGCACGCTGATATCCCGGATGATGATAATGAATCCATCCGGCAAGCCCAAAAACTTGCGGAAAACACTGATATTGCATTCTGCTTCAAATTTGATACCGTCCTTACGTACCATAATTAGTTCACTTTTACGTGAAAGGCCGCTTTCCCGGGCTGCTTTCATATATTCCAGGATTCGACGGCGGTCTTCGAAAACAACAAAACGGAGCGCGGATTTACCCAGGAATTCCTCCGTATTTTCATACCCGCACATGCGATAGGCGATATTATTGGCTTCAACGATTTTTCCTTCAGGGGAGATGACAATTACAGCCTCTGAGACTGAATCCAGAGTGATATGCAGTTTCCGCTCAGTTTCTGAAAGGTTGGTCCTGGTTTTTTCCAGTTCACTAATACGCTTTAGCAGATTTTGATGCAATTGACTTTTTTCAAATAACATAGCCAGTTGACGGCTGATTGATACTAGTAATTGTTTTTCACTTTCGCGGAAAAAATGCCGGCCAGTGCGTACCAGGGTGATCGTCCCGGCCCGTTTACCGGCAATTGTGATCACAGCAACCAATAATTGGGAATCGTGGACCGGTGCAGGCAGGTCTGGTCGGAGGTCATATATACGGTGGAAGTCCGGCAGTGACCCGGCGAATAATTCGTCTTCAGAGTTAAGAAACCGCCCTAAGTGCGTTTGAAACCCGGATAAGTCTTCCCTGACCAGGTGGTTCCCGGCATTTTCAGTTTGCCATATCGGAATATATTCTCCGGTTTTATCGTCCCGCCAGTGAATAACGGCATCCGCCTCATCAAAAACTTCTCCAACTTGATTCACGGCCTGGTTAACCAGCGCGGGTAAGTCCTGTGATTGAGTTGCTTTCACGGCAAGGGTGTTTATGACTGAAAGTTCCCGGTTCTGAATAGCCAGTTTTTCCATTGAGCGGGCATTATTGAAAGCGATTGAAAGGTGGTGTTTCAACATTGCCCAGATATCCGCCGGGATATTCTCTTCAGTTGCCAGGAACAGTTCAAGGCAGCCCCGGCTATCAACTGAAAGGGGGATGAGAGTAAATTGCCTGAAACCGGCTTGTTTCTCTATCGATTCGCATAAATCTGATGGCCAGAAACCGGCCATTAAGCGGCTTAAGCTACTGAAAGACAGGATTTTTTTGGAGCGGTGGTGTCTGCGGATAAACTTTAGTTGAGATGGAGAAAAAGAAAAATCGCCAGCCGAAGAATTATTTGATAATTTTGCGGTATCAATCCCCAGATCTTTCAACCCGGCTTGCAGGCGCGGATCGGTTATCTCTGAAAACGTTAACTTTGTAGTTCCATTGTTTTCAGTAAGGTCTATTTCCGCCAGGACAGCCAATCTGACTCCGGGAATATCCCGGCATAAAGTTAGAATATTTTCCAGGATATGTTTTACTGTTCGACTTGAGTTGACTGCTGCCGCAATCCTGCGAAGACCGGATAAAAGGTTGTTTTGTTGAGTTAATTTGGTGTTCTGAAGATTCTGTAGTTGGTAGTTATACTCCATGACGGCGATGGTTTTCTGGATGGTGGAGCGGCGCACAAACAGGCGTTCATTGAATCTGGCCCGCAGAGAGTCTAATCGCTGCCACTTAATTCTAAACATACAGTCGTGGACGATATCGCCTGCCGTCAAGGGCAGTTGCGATTGTCTGTTACAGGCACAATATAGTTCTGTGATTTCAGCCGGCGGTAAATTCCAGAGACAGGGAATTTGAGCCAAAACACCCTGAGCATATTTACAGGCATGTTGTGACGGTTTTTCCGGATCGGCATGTTTAAGGCTTATCAGTGCGCCCTGGGTCGAAATAAGTTCTACCTGATATCGGAAGCTTTGATTGAACAATGTACCGTAATGCCCGATATTATGATAGGCGATGTAGGGCGTGCCGCAGAATTTTATCAGGTTTTTAAAGAGAGACGAGTTAAATAATTGCGGAATCAAGAGTCCAATCTCATACATGATATTGGGATTTTTAGTCATCTGAACAGCCCGGTCAACCATGAGATTAAAATGTTCGGAGGGTATCCAGTTCTTGGGATTCAAAAGAGTGTCAGTGCAATAGGGCATATCGGCGTACAGGCGAGAGTATTCATACCCCCGGTTTTGCAGGCAACGGATAAGAGTAGAGGTGAGACGGCAACTGATTTCGTTTTTCACATCAAGTAACTCGGATTAATAAATCTCGGTCCGTTCGCTTGTGATACTGACCGTACTCTAATCTTAATCCGGGTACCGGGGTGGTGAAATACTGGGGATACCAGTTTTATATAGGAAATTTCAACCATTACCCTGAATTACTGATATACAAAAACACAAAAAGCCCGCGTGATAAAGCGGGCTTTTAGGTAAATGGAAATTATTATTTCATAAAACGGGTTAGTTGTTGAGCCAGCCGGTGCATTTTATCCTGGCTTTCAGCCAGCCGGCTGCGTTCCTTTTCGATTACCGCCGGCGGAGCTTTTCCGGTAAAGGCCGTATCACTTAAACGGGTTTCCAGCCTTTCAACATTGGCTTTCACCCCATCATACTCTTTTTGAAGGCGGATTTTCTCGGCTTCGAAGTCGATCATGCTGGCCAGAGGGATAATAACTTCAGTATCTTTCAATACCAGCACCAGTTCATTTTCATTCGAATCGCCCTGATGACGCTTATTCACTATTTCCAGCGGTTTGATCTGGGCCAGGGATTGTATCACCTGGTAATATTTGGTTATTTCCGGAGCCAGGTCTCCGGCATATATCCTGGCTTCAATCAACCGGCTGCTTTCAACTTTGCGCTCTGCCCGGGTATTGCGGATAGAGCGAACTATATCAATCAGAGTCTGAATGATACGTTCGGAAGAGGCATTCAGCAGGGAAAGATCAGGCCTGGGATAGGGAGCAATCATGATTGAGTCAGTCCAGTCCTTGATGTCCAGTGTTCTTTTCAAGATCTGCCAGATTTCTTCGGTAATGAAGGGCATAAAGGGATGCAGCAGACGCAGAGAATTATCCAGCACGTGTACCAGAACCGGCACTGGAGAGTATGCCTGCGGGTCCCTCAAACGGATTTTGGCTATCTCAATATACCAGTCGCAAAATTCACTCCAGAGGAAATCATAAATCTGCCGCTGGGCTTCGCCAAACTGGAAATCTTCCATCAGCTTGAGGGCGCTGTCAATAGTAGAATTAAGCCGGCTGAGTATCCAGCGATCTTCCACTGCCAGTCTGTTCTGGTCAAAACCGGAATGAGACCAGCCATCGCAGTTTTTTATCACAAAGCGGGCGGCATTCCAGATTTTGTTAGCGAAATTACGGCTGGCCTCCAGACGGGTGGCAGACATTTTCATGTCGTTACCGGGTGAAGTGCCAGTAGAAAGAGCAAAACGCAGGGCATCTGTACCGTATTCGCGGATGGCGTCCAGTGGATTAAGCACGTTACCCTTGACCTTGCTCATTTTTTCGCCTTTTTCATCGCGGACCATACCATGTAAATAAACCGTGCGAAAAGGGATTTCTCCGGTGTTTTCAATTCCCAGCATTATCATGCGGGCCACCCAGTGAAAAATAATATCGTAACCGGTTTCCATCACTGACGTTGGATAAAAATATTTTAGATCTGTGGTCTGGTTGGGCCACCCCAGTGTACAATGCGGCCACAGGCCGGAACTGAACCATGTATCCAGCACGTCTGTGTCCTGTTTAAGGCGGGTTGAACCGCAGCGGCAGGCGGTTATATCAGTGATACTGACGTTGGTTTCTGCGCAGTCCAGGCAATACCAGACCGGAATACGGTGCCCCCACCATAACTGGCGGCTGATGCACCAGTCCCGGATGTTCTCCATCCAGCTCAAATAAATTTTTTCAAACCTCTCAGGGATAATTTTAATTCTTCCGTCTTTGACAGCCTCAATAGCCGGTTTGGCCAGGGGAGGCATTCTGACAAACCACTGTTTACTGGCGAGCGGCTCAATGATGGTCTGACAGCGCTGGCAATGTCCCACCGCATGAGCATATTCTTCAATTTTTTCCAGTAATCCCAGGTTCTTTAGATCTTCCACTATTTGTTTCCTGGCTTCAAATCGGTCCAGTCCCCGGTAGGGTCCGGCGTTTTCGTTCAAAGTAGCGTTGTTATTAAGAATATTGACGGAAGGCAGTTGATGGCGCTGCCCGATTTCAAAATCAACCGGGTCATGGGCCGGAGTAACTTTAACGGCTCCGGTGCCAAATGCCATGTCAATAGCCTCATCGGCCAGGATAGTGATAGGACGGTTCAGCAAAGGTAGAATCAATGATTGTCCGATCCAGGCGCTGAAGCGGGCATCTCTGGGGTTGACTGCTACGGCTGTATCACCCAGCATGGTTTCCGGTCGGGTGGTAGCCACTGTCAAATAACCGCCATTCTTCTCCAAAGGGTAACGGATGTACCACAGGTGGCCGTTTTCATCTTTATGTTCTGTTTCCAGATCCGAAAGGACGGTTGCACAGCGGGGACACCAGTTGGTAATTCTTTCACCCCGGTAAATCAATCCTTTTCTATATAAGTTAAAAAAAGTGGTACGTACCGCCAGACTGGGACCGGGGTCCAGCGTATAGGCCTCGCGGCTCCAATCGCAAGAAACCCCCAACTTTTTGTGCTGGTTGGTTATAGATGCGCGGGCGCGGGCCGCCCATTCCTGCATACGGATATCAAACTTCTCACGTCCTAATTCGTAACGGGTGGTTTTTTCTTTAGCCAGCATGCGTTCAACTACCACTTGAGCGGCGATTCCGGAGTGGTCCACACCGGGAATCCACAGTGCGGGGTCACCCAGCATGCGGTGCCAGCGAATCATAATATCTTCCAGCGTGGCTGTCAGGGCATGCCCGACGTGCAGTTCACCCGTGACGTTGGGCGGTGGCATAATAATGGTGAACGGCTTTTTGGCCGGATCGATTACCGGTTTAAAATAGTTTTTTGTCTGCCAGTAATCGTACCATTTATCCTCTACTGCGCTCGCTTCATAAGCTTTGGGCATGTCTGTCTGAATATGTTCATTTTCTGTCATTTTTCCCTTCCATTGCCTGTCAGAAACATTCCTCTGACTGATATTATACTAACTGATTGTTTCATACTTTCAGTTACGATTTTCACCTAATTGTAAAATAAAACCGGTACGAATGCGAAAACGAAAAAGAAGGGGGCGGTTTGGCCCCCTGTCTGTTTTGGCGATTGTTCACTGGTTTTTACCTGTTTTGAGGGGGTTCAGGAATTTTTCCGCGCTTTATTTCTATAACCTTATCCAGGATGCGGTCGGCTGCCGCTCGCTTGCTCATTACCGGGAGGTCTTCCACGAGGCCGCCTGGCTGAATCAATAAAACCTTATTATTTTCAGAGCCAAACCCGCTGTTCTCTGCTGTAATATCATTCGCCACAATCAGATCCAGACTCTTCTTCTCAAGTTTTTTCTGTGCGTTGGATACCAGATTCTGGCTCTCGGCGGCAAAACCAATTTTTAAGAAGTTACCTTTCACCTCAGCCAGAATATCCGGAGTACGGACCAGTTCAAGAGATAATTTTCCCTCTACCTTTTTAATTTTTTGTTGGGCAATGCCGGCGGCCTGGTAATCAGCTACTGCCGCAGCCATGATCAGCACATCTGCCTGGTTGACCGCCTGGTTGACCGCGGCCTGCATCTGAACAGCAGTTTCCACTGCGACAACTTCAACACCGACCGGTTGTCGTAAGGCTGTGGGGGTGGTAATCAGGACAACTCCGGCTCCGCGGTCGCGGGCGGCTTCGGCCAGAGCGTAGCCCATTTTTCCGGAGGAGCGGTTGGTTAGCAGTCGTACGGGGTCGATCGGTTCCTGAGTGCCGCCGGCGGTAATGACAACCCGCAGGCCGGCCAGGTCGCCTTTTTGTCCCATGGCTTTCTGAATATGGCCTAATAGTTCTTCGGTATCCGGCAAACGTCCAGTACCGTAACCTCCGGAGGCCAGCCGTCCAACGGCGGGTTCCACTATGTAGAATCCCCTCTGTTTTAGTTTAAGGATATTTTCGCGCGTGATAGCGTTTTCCCACATGGCGGTATGCATGGCAGGAGCAATTATTATAGGAGCCCGGGTAGCCAGAACGGTAGTGGTCAGCATATCATCAGCTATTCCGGCCGCTATTTTTGCAATGACATTAGCTGTGGCCGGAGCCACTATGACTGCGGCGGCTATCTCTGCCAGAGAAATGTGATTGATACGGTGTTCGGCATTAGTCTCAAACATGTCGGTAATAACCTGATTGGTGGTGATGGCTTCAAAGGTCAAAGGGGTGACAAATTGGGCGGCATTACGGGTCATAATAACTCTGACACTGGCCCCGGCCTGAGTTAATTTACTGGCCAGGTCGGCGGCTTTGTAAACCGCGATGCCGCCGGTTACACCTAAAACCAAATTTTTGTTTTTTAACATCTTTATGCCTGTCCCGTCCGGTTCATATCGTATATCAGCCTTAAACCGGAAAAAATCAAATTGGGGTTAACGATATCGATGCAGGTAGTTTGAGGTGCAATAATATCGGTAAAGCCGCCGGTCAAAACCACTTTGGCCTTTTCCGGAAGCTCTTTCTGAATTCTGTTGATCATGCCTTCAATCAGGCTGACATAGCCAAAAACAATGCCGGACTGCATGGCGGCCACGGTATTGCTGCCAATCGCTTTAGCCGGCCGCATCAGGTTTACCCTGGGCAGCATGGCGGTCCTGGCGAAGAGGGCTTCAGCCCCGGTCTGTATGCCGGGCGCAATGGCTCCGCCGGTATATTCACCCTGCCTGGTCATGGTATCAAAGGTGGTAGCAGTTCCCATGTCAACGATGATGGCCGGGCCGCCGTATAAATG